>QGUP01000165.1 GCA_003242505.1 Bacillota bacterium | reverse complement strand
CCCGAGAAGTACCGGCAGATCGCCCAGCTGGTGGCCCGGAAGCGGGCGGAGCGGGAGAGCATCACCCGGGAGCTGATGGAGCAGATCGGCCAGCGGCTGGCCGAGGTAGGGATCAAGGCCGACATCTCCGGACGGCCCAAGCACCTGTACAGCATCTACCGGAAGATGTATCAACAGGGCAAGGACATCACCGAAATCTACGACCTCATCGCCGTCCGGGTGATCGTCGACGAGGTGAAGGACTGCTACGGCGCCCTGGGGGTGATCCACTCCTACTGGCGGCCCCTTCCCGGCCGGTTCAAGGACTACATCGCCACCCCCAAGGCCAACCTCTACCAGTCGCTGCACACCACGGTGGTGGGGCCCCACGGGGAGCCCTTCGAGATCCAGATCCGCACCTGGGAGATGCACCGGACCGCGGAGTACGGCGTGGCGGCTCACTGGCGGTACAAGGAAGGGAAGACCGACAAGGACTTCGACCAGAAGCTCTCCTGGCTCCGGAGCCTCCTGGAGTGGCACCAGGAGATGCGGGAGGCCCGGGACTTCATCGAGGCCATCAAGGTGGACATCTTCGCGGACCAGGTCTTTGTCTTCACCCCCAAGGGGCGGGTGGTGGACCTGCCTGCCGGGGCCACCCCCATCGACTTCGCCTACTCCATCCACACCGAGATCGGCCACCGGTGCGTCGGGGCCAAGGTGAACGGCAAGATCGTCCCCCTGGACTCGCCCCTGAAGAACGGGGACATCGTGGAGATCCTCACCTCCAAGAACAGCCCGGGCCCCAGCCTGGACTGGCTGAAGATCGTCAAGACCTCCACCGCGAAGAACAAGATCCGGCAGTTCTTCAAGAAGGAGCGCCGGGAGGAGAACCTCGCCCGGGGCAAGGAGGTGCTGGAGAAGGAGATCCGCCGGCTCGGCCACGAGGTGCACCAGCTCTGCCGGTCCGAGTGGCTGGAGGAGATCTGCCGGAAGCACAACCTCGCCTCGGAGGACGAGCTTTACGTCGCCATCGGCATCGGCACCCTCACCGCCTCCTCGGTGGCGGCCCGGCTCCACGACCTCTACGAGCGGGAGCAGGCCCGCAAGCGGGCCGAGGCCGGCGAGGCTGGCGCAGCCCAGGGGACCCCGGGGACTCCCGTGGTGGCCGAACGGAAGGACTGGGAAGGGTACCGGCGGGTCTCGAGCGGGATCCGGGTCAAGGGGGTCGACGGGGTGCTGGTCCGGTTCAGCCGGTGCTGCAGCCCGGTGCCCGGCGACCCGATCATCGGCTATGTCACCCGGGGCCGGGGCGTGGCCGTCCACCGGCTGGACTGCCCCAACATGGCTCATATGGCCAAGGAGTCGGACCGGCTGATCGAGTGCACCTGGGAGGAAGGGTACAGCGCCGCCCACCCGGTGGAGATCCAGATCGTCGGCGTCGACCGGGCGGGGCTCCTGGCCGACGTGGCCGGGGTCGTCGCGGACAGCCGGATCAACGTCCTCAACTCCTTCTCCCGGGGCAACCGGGACGGCACGGCGATCATCGACATGGTGCTGGAGATCCGGGACCTGAACCAGTTGCAGTACGTCCTCCAGAAGCTCCGCCGGGTCCCGGACGTGCTGGACGTCCGGCGGGTGGTCCGGCAAAGCCGGGCTCGAAGGAGTGTCGGCGGCTGATGCGGGCGCTGGTGCAGCGGGTTTCCCGGGGCCGGGTGACGGTGGGCGGCGCGGTGGTCGGCGAGATCGGCCGGGGGTACGTGGTCCTCCTGGGGGTGGCCCGGGACGACACCCCGGAGGACGCCCGGTACCTGGCGGAGAAGGTCGCCCACCTGCGGATCTGGGAGGACGAGGCCGGTAAGATGAACCGGTCCCTCCTGGAGGTGGGCGGGGCGGCGCTGGTGGTCAGCCAGTTCACCCTCTACGCCGACACCCGCCGGGGGCGCCGGCCGAGCTTTGAGCAGGCGGCCCGGCCGGAGGTGGCCGAGCCCCTGTACGAGCGGTTCTGCGCCGAACTCCGGTCCCTGGGGGTGCCGGTGGCCACCGGCCGGTTCCAGGCCCACATGGAGGTGGAACTGGTCAACGACGGCCCGGTGACCATCCTCCTGGAAAGCCCCCGCCGGGGCGACCCCAACCCTTGACAGCAGGAACTGACGCGCCCGGGCGAGAATTCTTGTAATCCCATGAGTTAGAAGGTGATGGTATGCTCCTCTGGTCCCGGGCCCTGGGGGAGTTTGGGACCAACTGCTACATCATCGCCTGCCCCGAGACCCGTCGGGCGGCGGTGGTGGACCCTGGCCAGCCGGACCCGTGGATCCAGTCGGTGGTCCGGTCCGAGGGGCTGCAGGTGGAGTGGATCCTCCTCACCCACGGCCACCTGGACCACATCGCCGGGGTGGAGTGGGTGCGGGAGTGGGCCGGTGCCCCGGTCCTCTGCCACCCCGACGAGGTGCCCTACCTGCAGCGGCCGGAACTCAACCTCTCCGCCCTGTGGGGCGACCCCCTGCCGCCCATCCAGCCCGACCGGCTGGTCGGGGACGGCGAGGAGGTGGCGGTGGGCCGGCTGCGGCTCAGGGTGATCCACACCCCGGGCCACACTCCGGGGAGCATCTCCTTCTACACCCCCGGACACCTGCTCTCCGGGGACGCCCTGTTTGCCGGCAGTATTGGACGAACGGATCTACCAGGGGGGAATTTGCCGCTGCTTCTCCGGTCGATCCGGGAGCGGATCTTCTCCCTGCCCGGGGAGACGGTGGTCTACCCCGGCCACGGTCCGACCACCACCGTCGCCGACGAACAGGAGTACAACCCGTTTGCAGGCGGACACAGGGGCTGAGCGCCGCAGCGTTGCCAGAAGGGGGGATCCTGATGGCCACCAAGCCCACGACCCGGGAGCAGGAACTGGAGCGCCTTGACCGGAGCCTGACCCGGCTGTTCAGGCTGATCCGGACCCGGGACGCCGGCGCGACGGGGATCTCCCCGAGCCAGCGGGCGGTCCTGCGGGCCCTTGAGGAGTCCCCCTTGCAGATCTCCGAGGTGGCCGCCACCCTGGGGGTGACCCTGAGCGCCGCCACCGGGCTGGTGGACCGGATGGCCCGGAACCAGCTGGTGGAGCGGGAACGGGACCAGGCCGACCGCCGGGTGGTCTGGGTGCGGCTGACCGACGCTGGCCGCCAGGCGGCCCGGGCCGCGGAGGAGGAGCGGCGCCGGGTGCTCCAGGAGGTCTTCGCCCCCCTGAGCGATGAAGAGTTGCAGACCCTGGCGAGCCTCCTGGAACGGGCCCGGACCGACCTGTAATAAGATCCGCTGAAAGCGCCATCGCGGAGATCCGGTGAGAGCCCGATCCAGGAGCCGGCCCGGGCGCCCCGGGGCTGACCCCAGGGGCGTGACGGCCGGCGGCATCCCGCCCTGCCGCCTGGGGCGCGGCAGGGCTAGTGGCGCGTGGAGGGTTGCCCATACCCGCGGTTGGTGGAGGGTTGTCCATGCCCGTGGTTGCAAGGCTCCAGGCCAACAGCCCGATCTTCGCCCCGGATCTGCAGCAGCTGGGGCAGGTCTTCTTCCCCGGCGGCGAACTGGCCATCGCTGTGCCCGAGGCCCCCGACGACGGCGGTGTCTCGGCTGCCGCCCCGGCGGCCGCCTCGGCCGCTGTTTCGGGGGCTGCCCCGGCGGCTACCGCAGGCACTGCCCCGGCGGCTGCTTCGGCCGGCGATTCCGGCCCGGCCTGGCAGGTGACGGTGACGGCACTGCCGGTGGATACCGGTCCGGATGAGCTGCCCGGCATGACGGCCCAGCCCCGGCCGATCCGCTGGCGGGTGCGGGTGGAGGCCATAGCCCCCGACGGCCGCCGGGACGCGCAGGAAGAGGTGGTCGCTGCCCAGCCCGACTGGAGCCCTCGGCAGTACGACCACCGGCTCCGCCGGGCCGCCCGGCGGCTGATGCTCGCGGTTCTCGGGGGCCTGACGGGGATCGCCCCGGGGTGGGGGATCCTCACCGGGGTGCGGCCCACCAAGCTGGTCCATGACCTCCTGGACCGGGGCCTCCCCATGGCGGAGGTGCGCCGGTACCTGGCCGAGGAGTACCGGGTGCGGCCGGACAAGGTCGACCTGGTGACGGAGGTGGCGGCCCGGCAGCGGCCCTTCCTCCGCCACGGGGCCGGGGACCCGGAGCGGTACGACCCCCGGGCGATCTCGGTCTACATCGGCATCCCCTACTGCCCCACCATCTGCTCCTTCTGCTCCTTCTCCATCTACCCCCTCCAGGAGCACCGGGGGGAGTTGCCCCACTTCCTCGCCGCCCTCCACCGGGAGCTGGAGATCATCGGCGCTGCGGTGGCAGAGCTCGGCCTCCGGATCGAGAGCCTCTACCTGGGGGGCGGCACCCCCACCAGCCCGCCGGACCGGGAGTTCGCCGCACTGCTGGAGCAGATCGAAAGGGCCCTCCTCCGGGGGCAGCGGCCCCGGGAGTACACCGTCGAGGGGGGCCGGCCCGAGACCTTCAACCGGTTCAAGCTGGACGCGATGGCGGCCCACGGGGTCACCCGGGTGAGCGTCAACCCCCAGACCACGGTCCAGGCGACCCTGCGCCACCTGGGGCGGATCCACACGGTGGAGAAGTTCTACCGGGCCTACGACCTGGTCCGCCGGCACCCCCACCCCTTCGTGGTCAACTGCGACATTATCATCGGCCTGCCCGGCGAAGGGCCGGCGGAGGTGGCCCAGACCCTGGCGGACATGCGCCGGCTGGCCCCGGACAACCTGACGGTCCACACCCTGGCGGTCAAGCGGGGCTCCCGGCTCCACGGGGAGGGGGCCGGGCCCGAGGTGCTCCGGCGCCTCACTCCCCAGGAGGCGGAGGCGATGGTGGCCGAGGCCGCGGCCACCGCAAGGAGCCTGGGACAGCACCCCTACTACCTCTACCGGCAGAAGTACATGGTGGGCAGCCTGGAGAACGTGGGCTACGCCCGGCCGGGCACCGAGAGCCTCTACAACATCCAGATGATGGAGCGCCGGCAGACGGTCATCGGCCTGGGGGCCGGAGCCACCTCCGCGTGGTTCTACGCCCCGGCCAACTGGCTGCTGAAGGCCCCGGAGAACCCGAGCCACCCGGGGACCTACATCGCCCGGGTGGAGGAGCTGGCCTGGCGGAAGGTCGAGCACCTGCGGCTCCTCTTCGGGGGCGAGACCCTGGCCCCGGCGCCCCGGCCGCCGGTGGGGACGGAGACGGGGTTTTGAAGGAAGCCGGTGCAAGAGCCGGCCCAAGGAAAAGAAAGGCCGGCCAATACAAGAGCGGCTCCCAACCCGCTGTTGCGGGTGGGAGCCGCTCGCTGTTCTTTTCCCTTGCGGCTGCTCTGGCTACCCTCGGGTACAGTTCTGACC
>QGUP01000164.1 GCA_003242505.1 Bacillota bacterium | reverse complement strand
CGCCGGCCCCGGGCCAGGGGGGTTCCCGGGCCCGGGCCCCCCTTGTCACGGTTTTTTTCCCCGGGAGGGGGCGGGGGGGCCCGGCCGCCCCCCCGGCCCCCCAGGAGCCCCCCGCCGTTCATGGTCCCCGCCAGGGGCTGGGCCGCCCCCAGGGCCCCCAGGCCCGCCGTCAGCACCCACCGGCCGGCAAGGGTGCCGCCGAAGTGCTGCCGGGCCACTGCGGCGAAGGTCTCGTAGGTCCCCTGCAGGGGTCCCTGGGTGCCCACATAGGCCCAGGCCGCCGCGGTGTTCTGGCCGTAGATGGTCAGCCCCTTCCGCTCCAGAGTCCGGAACTCCTCCCAGGTGGCCCAGCGGGGCACCAGCATCCCCGTGGACATGATCACCCGTGGGGCGAGGGGGTGGGTGGGGAAGACCCCCACCCCTCGCCCGGACTGGATCACCAGGGTCTCATGGTCCTCCAGGTCCAGGAGCGCCCGGACGATCTCCTCCAGGGAGCGCCGGTCCCGGACCGCCTTGCCAGAGCCGTAGACCAGGAACTCCTCCGGCCGGTAGGCCACCTCGCTGTCCAGGGTGTTCAGGAGGAGCCGCAGGATTCCCTCCTGCTGCCAGCCTTTGCAGGAAAGCTTCGGACCCCGGGGGGCGCGCCAGTGCATGGCCATGTGCACCTCGCCTGCCGGCGCTTACCTGTCCAGCATCGGGATCCGCAGCCCCCACCGGCGGGCCGCAGCCACGGCCTCCTCGTACCCGGCGTCCGCGTGGCGGACGATACCCAGGCCAGGGTCCGTCCGGAGCACCCGGCTCAGCCGCTGGGCGGCTTCGTCGGTGCCGTCGGCCACCACCACCATGCCCGCGTGGAGGGAAAAGCCGATGCCCACGCCGCCGCCGTGGTGGAAGCTGACCCAGGAGGCGCCGGCAGCGGTGTTGACCAGCGCGTTGAGGATCGGCCAGTCGGCGATGGCGTCGCTGCCGTCCTTCATCCCCTCGCTCTCCCGGTTGGGGGAGGCCACCGACCCCGCGTCCAGGTGGTCCCGGCCGATGACGATGGGGGCCTTCAGTTCGCCCTTGCGCACCATCTCGTTGAAGATGAGGCCGACCCGGTCCCGCTCCCCGTAGCCCAGCCAGCAGATCCGGGCCGGCAGCCCCTGGAACTGGATCTTCTCCCGGGCCATCCGGATCCACCGGGTGAGGCTCTCGTTCTCCGGGAACTCCCGGAGGATCACCTCGTCGGTCTTGTAGATGTCCTCGGGGTCGCCGGAGAGGGCCACCCACCGGAAGGGGCCCTTCCCTTCGCAGAAGAGGGGCCGGATGTACTCCGGCACGAAGCCGGGGATGTCGAAGGCGTTTTCGACCCCCATCTCCTTGGCGAAGGCGCGGATGTTGTTCCCGTAGTCGAAGGCCACCGCGCCCCGCTTCTGGAACTCGAGCATCGCCTGGACGTGGACCGCCATCGACTCCTTGGCCCGGCGGACGTACTCCTCGGGGCGGCTCCGGCGCAGGGCCGCGGCCTCCTCCAGGGTAAGGCCGGCGGGGATGTAGCCGTTCAGGGGATCGTGGGCGCTGGTCTGGTCGGTCACCACGTCCGGCTGCCAGCCCCGGCGGAGAAGCTCGGGGTAGACCTCAGCGCAGTTGCCTACCAGGCCGATGGAGAGGGGCTGCCCCTTGGCCCGGGCCTCCTCCGCCCAGGCCAGGGCCTCGTCGAGGCTCCAGGTCATCCGGTCCAGGTACCGGGTCTGGATCCGCTTCTGGATGCGGCTGGGGTCCACCTCGACGCAGAGGGCGACCCCCTCGTTCATGGTGACTGCCAGGGGCTGGGCGCCGCCCATGCCGCCGAGGCCCCCGGTCAGGGTAACGGTGCCCCGGAGGCTGCCCCCGAAATGGCGCCGGGCGACCGCGGCCAGGGTCTCGTAGGTTCCCTGGACGATCCCCTGGGACCCGATGTAAATCCAGGAGCCGGCGGTCATCTGGCCGAACATGATGAGGCCCTTGCGCTCCAGCTCCCAGAAGTGCTCCCAGGTGGCCCAGCGACCCACCAGGTTGGAGTTGGCGATGAGCACCCGGGGGCTCAGGGGGTGGGTCTTGAAGATGGCCACGGGCTTGCCGGACTGGACCAGGAGGGTCTCATCGTTCTCCAGTTCCCGGAGGGCGGCGACGATGGCTTCGAAGGCCTCCCAGTTCCTGGCAGCCTTGCCGGCGCCGCCGTAGACCACCAGGTCGTCGGGCCGCTCCGCCACCTCCGGGTCCAGGTTGTTCATCAGCATTCGCAGGGCCGCCTCCTGTTGCCAGCCCTTGCAGGAGAGCTGGCTGCCCCGAGGGGCCCGAATCACCCGCTTCACCTGTTCCGACATGGGGTAAACCTCCCCGCTATTACACGCCGAGGTAAGCCTGCTGCACCTGAGGGTCCTGTTGGAGCCGGGACGCTGGGCCGGAGAGAACGATCCGGCCGGTCTCCAGTACGTACCCCCGGCTCGCCCGGGCCAGGGCCTTCCGGGCGTTCTGCTCCACCAGGAGGATCGTCATCCCCTGCCGGTGCAGGTCCTCGATGACCCCGAAGGCGTGACTGACCGCGATGGGCATCAGCCCCATGGAGACCTCGTCGATGAGCAGCAGTTCCGGTTCGCTCATCAGCGCCCGGCCGATGGCCAGCATCTGCTGCTCGCCGCCGGAGAGGGTCCGGCTGAGCTGTTGTCTGCGCTCCGCCAGCCGGGGGAAGAGGTGGTAGACCCGGTCCAGGTTGCGACGGATCCGGGCCCGGTCCCGAATCCGGTAGGCTCCCATGAGGAGGTTCTCTTCCACCGTCAGATCTCCGAAGACCCGGCGTCCTTCGGGCACGTAGCCGATGCCCAGTTCCACCCGGGCATGGGCCGGCAGCCTGGTGATCTCCTGCCCCCGGTACCGGATCCGGCCGGCGGTGGGCCGCACCAGCCCCAGGATCGCCCGGAGGGTGGTGGTCTTCCCGGCCCCGTTGGCCCCGATGAGGCTCACCCACTCCCCCTCATGGACCGCGAGGCTGACGTTCTCTACTGCGATGGCCTTGCCGTAGTGGACCGTGAGCCCTTCGACCTCCAGAAGGGGCGTCGTCGTCATCCCGCCACCTCCTCGTCGTCGCCGAGGTAGGCGGCGATGACCGCCGGGTTCGCCCGGACCTCCGCCGGGGTTCCCTCAGCGATCTTCCGGCCGTGGCTGAGGACCACCAGCCGCTGGCTGAGTTGCATCGTGACGTGGAGATTGTGCTCGATCAGGACCACCGTCAGCCCCTCCCGGTGCAGGTGCCGGATAAGGGCGACGAAGGTCTCCGCTTCTCCCCGGGTGAGGCCTGCCACCGGCTCGTCGAGCATCAGGATCCGGGGCGAGAGGGCCAGGGCCCGGGCCAGTTCCAGCCGGCGCTGCAGCCCGAGGGAAAGCTCCCCCGCGGGCTGGTCGGCGTAGGGGAGGAGCCCGACCTTCTCCAGCAACTCCTCAGCCCGGCGCCGCTCTGCCGGTCCGGGGCGGCGGGTGAGGGCTGCCCAGGCGGAGGGGTAGGCGCCCCGCCCCAGGGCCATCAGCACGTTCTCCCGGGCCGTCATCGCCTTGAAGACCCGGCTGACCTGAAAGGTCCGGCCGATGCCGAGCTGGGCAATCTGGGAGGGGCGGAGGCCGTGGATCGGCCGGCCCTCCAGCAGGACCTCCCCGGCGGTCGGTCGCAGGACGCCGCAGATGACGTTGAAAAGGGTGGTCTTGCCGGCTCCGTTCGGACCGATGATCCCGAGGATCTCCCCTGGGTAGACCTCCAGGTCCACCCCATCCAAGGCCCGGAGGCCGGCGAAGTGGCGGCTGAGGCTCCGGCACTCAAGGAGCGGCACGGGAGATCCCTCCCTTCCGGCCCGGCAGGCCCGGCAGCCGCAGGCTCGTGACCCCCAGGAGGCCGGTGGGGCGGATGAGCATCATCAGGATCAGCAGCCCGCCGTAGACCAGGTTCCGGTAGTCGGAGATGAACCGGAAGACCTCCGGGGCCAGCCCCAGGATTACCGCACCGGCCACCGCCCCGCGGATGGTACCAAGGCCGCCGAAGACCGCCATGGTGAGAAGGGTGATGGAGAAGTGGAAGCCGAAGTCCGGGCCGCTGACAAAGCCCAGGTGCACCGCGTAGATGGGCCCGGCCAGGCCCGCCAGACCGGTGCCGATGACGAAGGCCAAAAGCTTGAACCTCCGGGTGTCCGCTCCCATGGCTTCTGCAGCCTCCTCGTCGTCCCGGAGGGCCCGCAGGGCGATCCCGGCCCATGATCGCTCCAGCCACCAGGAGACGAGGGCCGTGAAGGCCGCCAGGCCCGTGGCGATGAGGAGGAGGGCGACCTTGTCCACCCCGGGCGGGGGCACGAGGCCGCCGATGCCCATCACTCCGCCGAACCAGGGGGTGTATTGGAAGACCGCCACCACCACAAACCCCACCCCCATGGTGGTGATGGCGAGAAAGTCCTCCCGGACCCGAAGGCCGGCTCCGCCCACCACCAGGCCCAGCAGCGCCGCGGTGAGGAAGGCGGCGGGGAAGGTGAGCCACCAGCTGACCCCGGCTCTGGTCATGAGCATCGCGGCGGTGTAGGCCCCCACCCCGAGGAAGGCGGCGTGGCCCAGGGTCGGCTGCCCCCCGTAGCCGGTGATGATGTTGAGGCTCAGGGTGAGGGTGACGTAGAGGGCCAGGGCGATGCCGACAACCACGTAGTAGTACACGGGCTAGGTCCCCCTCCGTGCGAAGAGCCCCTGGGGACGGAGCATCAAAGCGCCGATCAGGGCGACGAAGGCTATGGCGTCCCGGGGAAGGAGGTAGCCGGCGTAGGCCACCACCAGGGTCTCCGCCAGGCCCAGGAAAAGGCTGGCCGCCACGGTGCCCACGGGGTTGCCCAGCCCGCCCAGGACGACGATAGCCAGCATCTTGTACGCCGGCACGTCCCCCATGGCAGGGAAGACCTCGTTGTAGTGGTAGGCAACCAGCACCCCGGCCGCGGCCGCCAGGGCTGAACCCAGGGCGACGTTCAGCCCCACGGCCCGGGCTACATCCACCCCCATGGCCCTGGCGATCTCCAGATCGGTAGCCACCGCCCGCCAGGCGAGGCCGATTCGGGTCCGGTTGACCACCAGCCAGGTGACGGCCAGGAGGGCCGCGGCCACCGCCAGGATCAGCACCTGGGTGCCGGTAATGGCGACACCGGCCAACCGGTACGGTTCCGGCTCCGCCACCCCGGCCCGGAAGGCCAGCGTCTGGGCACCGAAGACCAGCCGGTAGGTGTCCCCCAGGAGGATGAAGAGGCCGATGCTGGCGATGAGGGGGACCAGGGGCGGTGCCCCCAGGAGGGGCTGGTACAGAAGGCGCTGGATGAGAT
>QGUP01000619.1 GCA_003242505.1 Bacillota bacterium | reverse complement strand
CCCGGTGACGCCCCCCGCCCCCGCGCCGGCCGCTTCCCCCGCCCCCCCGCCCCCCCCCCCGCCGGTGCCAGCCCCGGAGGTCATCCTGGAGCCGGCGGAGGTCCCCCAGGGGCGGTGGCTCGTGGTCCGGGTCCTCGGGACCTCCGGTCCGGTGACGGGGGAACTGGCGGAGTTCGGCCCCCTCCACTTCTTCCGCCAAGGCGGGGAGTTCCGGGCCCTGGCCGCGGTGCCGGCGGCGGCCACCCCGGGTCCCCGGCCGGTGACGGTCCGGTGGCCCGGGGGTGAATGGCAGGGGGAGGTGCGGGTCGTCCCCTACCCCTTCCCCGAGGATCGGATCACCGTCACCCCCGGCCAGGCCGCCTCCCTGGACGACCCCCGGGCCGCCGAGGAGGCCCTGCTCCTCCGGCGGCTCCGCTCCCAGGGCGGCGGCCCACCCCTCTGGGACGGCCCCTTCGGGCTACCCCTCCGGGTCGACCCGCTCCGGATCACCACCCAGTTCGGCGAGATCCGGTACGTCAACGGCCGGCGCACCGGGCAGCACTCGGGGCTCGACTTGGGCGCGCCGGAGGGGACGCCGGTCTACGCCCCGGCCCCCGGGCGGGTGGTGCTGGCCCGGGAACTGCTGCTCACGGGCAACACGGTGCTCCTGGACCACGGGGCCAACCTCTTCAGCCTCTACGGCCACCTCTCGGCCATCGCGGTGGCCGAAGGGGACCGGGTGGCCCGGGGGCAGGTCCTGGGGGCGGTGGGCAGCACGGGCCTCTCCACCGGCCCCCACCTGCACTGGTCAGTCTACATCGGCAACGTCGCCACGGATCCGACCCAGGCCATGACCGCCGCCCTCCGCCCGCCGCCGCCACCGGAGTTCACCCCGGAGTAGCCGGGGGTGCGCCGGCTCATGGCCCCGGGAGACGAGCCTCCGGCCCGCCGGCGACGCCACCCATCGCCTCCCGGGCCCTCGCCGGCTCCGGAGCAGCGCCGGAGCCGGCGAGGGCCTTCAGGCAGCCCTCCAGCACCGCGTGGGCGATCCGCTGCTGGCCGAAGCCCGTGGGGTGCAGGTCCCCCAGGTCGATCCAGGTCAGTTCCCGCTGCCGGCCGTGGAGCACCGGGGCGATGTCCACGAGGTGCATCCCGAACGCGGCCAGAAGGGCAGGGTCCCGGATTGCCTGGTTCATCTTCTCCACCAGCCGGAGCCCCTGCTCCCCCCGGGGGTGGCCGGGGGGATAGGGGCAGTAGAGGGTGAGGGCCACCAGGGGCGCCCGGTCGTTCAGCCGGCGCACCTCCTGGCAGACCGCCTCCCACCGCCGGGGAAAGGCCCGCACCGAACGCTCCAGGCAGATCTCATCCCGGCCGCAGCGCAGGAGGTCGTTCCCCCCGATGCACAGGGTGATGAGATCCGCCCCGGCCACCGCGCTCTGCAGCCCCGGGTCGCCCCGCAGCGCCCGGGCGAGGTCGACGCTGGTCATCCGGATCCGGCCCCGGTTGGCACACCGGACCGGCCGGCCCAGGCGGCGCCCCAGGCCTGCCGCGACCCGGGCC
>QGUP01000163.1 GCA_003242505.1 Bacillota bacterium | reverse complement strand
GCACTGGACCATCTGGACCTACAAGGATGTCGGGGTACAGGGGCTCCGGGTCTGCCGGGCCGACTCCGAGTACATGCGCCGGATCCGGCCGATCCTGGAGGCCAAACGGCGCCTCGGCCTCGACGCCTGGACCTCCCGGGACGGCGGCCGGCTGATGGTCCGGATGCGGGCGATCCTTGAGATGATGGTCGCGGAACTGGGGGATTTCAGCCTGGATACCGGCGCCCTGGCCAAGGCCCTCGGGGAGAGGGCCGTCTACGGGCTGCTGGCCTGCGCCCTGGCCCCCCTTTACGCGGCCCTCTTCCAGGACATGAGCGCCGGGGAGGTTGCCGCGATGCACCGGGAGGCCTTCCTCTTCCCCAACACCGAGGAGCGGTCTTACTTGGTGGAGGTACTGCGGGACGCGCTGAAGCCGTAGGACCGGCTCCTCCCGCAGCCCAGTACTTCCCATGAAGGCCGCTACCACTCTTGCGGCCTTCATGGTATTTTGTTGACCAGCAATACAAACTCGGGCCCACCGGCCTTCCGACTGCCCGGCGCCCCCGGGGACCCCAGACCCCGGGATCCATCGGGTCCCGACGCTGCGCAGCCACAGGCAATACCGAGTCGGAGGAGAAGAAGGTTGAACGTTCGCACCGGCGACCATATGTTTGTCAAGCAACTAAACAAGACCATCGTCCTCAACGCCCTGCGCCGCCACTCGCCCATCTCCCGGGCGGAGATCGCGAAGATCACCGGCCTGAACAAGTCGACGGTCTCCGCGCTGGTGGACGAGTTGCTCGACGAGCATCTGGCCCGGGAGATCGGTCCGGGGGCCTCCCAGGGCGGTCGCCGGCCCCAGCTCCTCGTCCTCAACACCCGGGCCGGTGTGGTGGTCGGCGCGGAGATCGGGGTCAACTACCTGGCGGTCGTCATCCAGGACCTGCTGGGCCAGCCCATCTGGCAACACCGGACGGGCCTCCGGGACCCCCATGACCCGGAAACCACCCTGGGCCAGTTCGCGGACATCATCCGCCAGGGGCTGCAGGTCGCTCCGGAGACGCCCCTGGGGCTGATGGGCATCGGCGTCGGGATCCCCGGACTGGTGGACTACGAGCGGGGTCGGCTCATCTTCGCCCCCAACCTCCGGTGGGAAGACGTCGATGTCCGGGCCTGGTTCCAGGAGCGCTTTGAGGCCCCGGTGAAGGTGGACAACGAGGCCAACGCCGGCGCCCTCGCGGAGCACTGGTCCGGCGCCGGCGCCGGCCTGCAGAACGTGGTTTACTTCAGCCTGGGGATCGGCATCGGCGCCGGGATCATCATCCAGGGCGAGCTCTACCGGGGTCACGGCGGGCTGGCCGGGGAACTGGGCCATACCACCATCGACTTGAGCGGCCCTCCCTGCGCCTGCGGCAGCCGGGGGTGCCTCGAGGCCATGGCCTCGGAAGCGGCGCTGCGGCGCTATTTCACCGCGCACCCGGGGGCCGTCGCGCCGATACCCGAACCGGAACCGGGCCCCGACCATCCGGCTCCCTTCATTGAGTGGATCATCCAGGCCGCCAAGGAGGGGAACGGAGCCGCCATCGCCGCCCTGCGGGACGTGGGCCGCTATCTGGGGGTTGGCATCGCCAACGCGATCAACACCTTCAACCCCCAGCGGGTGATCATCGGCGGACCCCTGGCCCTCGGGGGCGACAACCTCCTGAACCCAGCCCGGCAGGTGGTCCGGGAGCGGGCCCTGGCCGCCCCCCGGGAGCAGGCGGAGATCACCCTCTCGGCCCACGGCCCCGATGCCTGCGCCATCGGCGCCGGGGTGCTGATCCTCGAAGACCTCTACCGCTTGCCCGCGGTGGTCCTCTGAATCCCCCAGGTCACACGGCCGCCCCGGGGGCTCTCCCCCCGGGGCGGCCGTCGGCTCTTGCTCCAGCGGGGCGCTCGCCTCCGCTCACTCCACAGGGCGCCCGCCCGCCCTCAGTCCGCCGGGGAGGCCGCCTGCTCCTTCGCAAAGGAGGCGGCCGCCTGCTCTGCCTCGAAGCGCTCCAGGCACCGCTCGAAGATCGCCAGCCCCTGGTCCAGGTCCTCCCGGCTGATGGTAAGGGGGGTCATGAACCGGATGACGTTCTTGTACACCCCGGCGGAGTAGAAGAGGAGCTTTTCCGCCAGGGCCAGTTCCACGATCCGGCTGACCGCCTCCGGGTAGGGGCTGCCGTCGGGGCGGACGAACTCCACCCCGATCATCAGCCCCAGCCCCCGGACCTCGCCGATGATCGGGTGCCGGCGCTGGAGCGCCTCCAGCCGGCTCTTCAGGTACGCCCCGGTCTCCGCCGCCCTCTCCACCACCCGGTCCCGCTCCATCACCCGGAGGGTCGCGAGGGCCGCCGCGCAGGAGACCGGGTGGCCGCCGAAGGTGCTGCCGTGGGCCCCCGGCGGCCACTGGGCCATGATCTCCCGGCGGGCGATGACCGCGCTCAGGGGGAAGCCGCCGGCCAGGGCCTTGCCGACGACCATGATGTCCGGCACCACGCCGAAGTGCTCCGCGGCGAACATCTTGCCCGTCCGGCCGAAGCCCGTCTGCACCTCGTCGAAGATGAGCAGAATGCCGTGCCGGCGGGTCAGTTCCCGGAGCCCCTGGAGGTAGCCTTCGGGCGGGACGACGTAGCCGCCCTCCCCCAGGACCGGCTCGATGATCACCGCGGCCACATCCTCGGGGGCGACCATGTGCTTGAAGAGGTGCTCGATCTCTGCCAAGTACGGCCGGGCCCCGGGCTCCTTGTAGGGAGAGCGGAAGGGGTAGGGGTAGTTCACGTGGTAGACCCCGGCGACGAGCGGTTCGTAGTGCTGCCGGTAGCGGGTGGAAGAAGCCGTCAGCGACGTCGCCCCGAGGGTCCGGCCGTGGAAGGCGCCCTTGAAGGCGATGATCGCCGGCCGGCGGGTGACGTACCGGGCGAGCTTTACCGCCCCCTCCACCGCCTCCGCCCCGGAGTTGGCGAAGAAGACCGTGTCCAGGTCCCCGGGGGCGATCCGGGCGAGTTCCGCCGCCAGTTCGATCGCGCTCTCGTAGTAGCCCGTGGCCCCGCAGATGTGGATCAGCTTCTCCATCTGCTCCCGGGCCGCGGCCACCACCTCCGGGTGGTTGTGCCCCAGGTTGTTGACGGCGATGCCGGAGACGAAGTCCAGGTACCGCTCGCCGTCCTTCGTGATGAGGTAACAGCCCTCCGCCCGCTCAAAGACCAGGCGGGTCGCCCGGTAGAGGACAGGGGCCAGGTGCGCCTCGGCTTTCTGCAGCAGGCTCCGGCTGTCCACGGCAGCGCCTCCTTCGCAAGGGGATTCGGCGCAGGAGAAGCATGAGCAAGTATTGTGCCAAGAAAGGAACGGACCGGCCCGGGTTCAGCCCCCCTGCGGTGGCTGCACCGGGGACCCGACCCGCTGCTGCGGCGGCACCGCCGGTTCCTGCCTACTGCGGTGGCGGCCCGCCAGCCCCAGCCCACTGCGGCGGCCCCGCCGGCCCCTGCCCCCGAACGGGTGCCCACCTCTCGGCACCGCCCGTCCCCGGGCTCTGCCGGATTTTCGGCGCCCACCGGAGGGACGGGGCTGTCCCGGCGGCCGCCCGGCACAGGCTGCCCAAGCGGTGGCCGCACCGCAGCGCCGCACCGCCTGCCAGACGCCCAGCGCCAGTGCCGAATTTTCGGCACCTCCCCGACACACGAAAACCGGCCTGCATACGAAAACCGGCCTGGCGGCGGGTCACCGGGGAACCGTCGCCAGGCCGGCTCGCGTCCATCAGGGTAAAGGTCCCAATCCCAACGGGGGTGACGCCGATGGAAAGCTCGGCCGGAATCCGCGAACCGGGTAGGGAGAAGGGCACAGGACGCCCGGAGGGTAGCCGGGCCCGGGAGCTGTGGGCGGCCTCAGCCCGCTGGGCGGAGGCCTGCCTCCAGCATCCCTTCGTCCGGGGCATCGCATCCGGCGACCTCCCCCGGGAACGCTTCGCCTTTTACGTCGGGCAGGATGCGTACTACCTGACCGCCTTCGCCAGGGCCTACGCGCTGGCTGTCGCCAAGGCGCCGGACCGGGACGGCATGCTCGGCTTCCACGGGCTGCTGGACGGGGCGCTGGGGGAGCTGAAGCTGCACAAGGGTTACGCCGCCCGGTGGGGCATCCGCCTCGACCCCGAACCGGCGCCGGCGACCCAGGCGTACACGGACTTCCTGCTCCGGGTGGCGTGGAGCGAGCCGGTGGGGCGGATCGCGGCGGCCATGACCCCGTGCATGCGCCTCTACGCGTACCTGGGGCAGGCCCTCCGCCCGCACCTGAACCCGGCCAGCCCTTACCGGGAGTGGGTGGAGACCTATGCCAGCGACGAGTTCGAGGCCCTGGCCCGGCGCCTCGAGGACCTGGTGGACCGCTACGATGACGGCGCGCCGGAGACGGCAGCCTACTACCAGACGGCCATGCGCCTCGAGTACGAGTTCTTCGATCAGGCCTGGCGCTGGAGCGGCTGAGACCCGCAAGGGGCAGGCTGCCATGCGATGAGGAGGACCTCCGGCGGGCACAGCCAGCGGACCCAGGGCTTCGGGGTGCCCAACCCGGCGTTGACCAGGAGGCAGCCCCGGCCCAGGGGAAACCAGCCCCGATCGTAGCGCGGGAACCAGCCCTGGCCGGGGACCCAGAGGGCGCCCACCCAGGGCAGGCGAACCTGCCCGCCGTGGGTATGGCCGGTGAGCACCAGGGGGATGTGCCGCCTGCAAGCCTGCCGGAGGAGGCCTTCGGCCGGGGCGTGGGCCAGCAGGAGCACGGGCAGGTCCGCCGGCGCCCCGGTCAGGGCCCGATCCAGGCGGTCCCGGCGGGTGTGGGGGTCGTCAACACCGGCGACGAAGAACCGGTAGCCGGCGGCCTGGAAAGGCTCGCCGGCGTTGGCCAGCACCCGGACGCCGCTGGCCCGGAGGCCCTGCTCCAGGCGCGGCCAGCCCGCCAGGTGGTCGTGGTTGCCCGGCACGAAGTAGACGGGCCACCGGTCGGCCAGCCGTGCCAGCAGGCGGAGACCTGCATCCCAGGGGAGCCGGCCGTCTTCCACCAGGTCTCCGGTGAAAGCGATCAGGTGCGGTTGCCAGGCCAGGAGAGCCGACCAGAGCCGGGACTCGTCGATCCGGTACACGGGCGCGTGGAGGTCGGTCAGGTTGGCGATGCGGACGGCCCCCCTGCCGGCCCCGCCGTTGGCGGTCGGAGCCCCCGCCGGCGGCGTCGGAGAGGTTGGCGTCGGCGAGGGGGTAGCCGCTGCTGCCGGCGAGATGTGCGAAGGGGCAGCGGCTGCTACCGGCGGGAGGGGCAGGGGGCTGGCAACGGGCCGCCAACGGAAAGCCCGGGCCCCGGGCCACCCGGGCTCGATTGCCGCCGCC
>QGUP01000618.1 GCA_003242505.1 Bacillota bacterium | reverse complement strand
GGCAGGTGGCGGCTCCGGTCTTCAGCCAAATCATCGGCGACATCCTCCGGTACCTGGAGGTGCCCCCGGCCGCGGGCCCCGGGGGGAGCGGCGCGCCCCCCGGGCCGGGGGCCGGCGGGACCCAGGGCCCGGGGGCCCCGGCCGGGGTCCAGGCCCCGGGGACACCCGCCGGGGCCGCGCCGGCTGCAGCCGGGGTGAGGGTGCCGGACCTCCGGGGCCGGACCCTCCGGGAGGCCGCGGACCTGCTGGCGGGGCTGGGGCTCAGGCTGGAACTCACCCCCGGCGGCAGCGGGGTGGTGATGCGGCAGGAGCCCGGCCCCGGGGTGACGGTGGCGCCGGGGGGACGGGTGCGGGTCTGGCTCGGTCCGCCGGGGGGACCGGCCTCGGGTTAACCGGTCGCCCGATTGGCAAGAATTGCTGGTAGTGCCGGCAGGGAGGCGAAGGCATGCTGGTCCGGGAACTCCTTGACCTCGGGGTCCTCCTGCAGGGGGATCCGGAGGTGGTGGTGACGGGGGTGGCCTACGACTCCCGGCGTACCCGGCCCGGGGACCTCTTCGTGGCCATCCGGGGCTTCCGGGACAACGGCCACCGCTACCTGGAGGAGGCTCTCCAGAACGGGGCCCGGGCCCTGATGGTGGAGGAGCCCCTGCCGGTGCCGGTGCCTCCGGCGGTCCCGGTGCTGAGGGTGCCGTCGGCCCGGCAGGCCCTGGCCGATGTCGCCTGCCGGCTCCACGGCCACCCCTCCCGCCGGCTGCGGGTGATCGGGGTGACGGGCACCAACGGCAAGACCACCACCACCCACCTGATCCGGTCGATCCTGATGGAGCGGGGGGACCGGGTGGGCCTCGTCGGCACCGTCCACAACTACATCGGCGACGACATCCTCCCGGTGGAGCACACCACCCCGGAGTCCGCGGACCTCCAGCATTACCTGGCCCGGATGGTGGCCGCGGGCTCCCGGTACGCGGTGATGGAGGTCTCTTCCCACGCCCTGGCCCTCCATCGGGTCCGGGGGGTGGAGTTCGACGTCGGGGTCTTCACCAACCTCACCCAGGACCACCTGGACTTCCACCGGGACATGGACGACTACCGGGAGACCAAGGGACGGCTCTTCGCCAGCCTGGGGGTGGGGGCGACCAAGCCCGGCCCCCGGGCCGCGGTCCTCAACGCGGACGACCCGGCCTCCGCCCGGTACCGGGAGCTCTGCCAGGTGCCGGTGGTGACCTACGGCCTCCGGCCCGGCGCCGACCTGTGGGCCCGGGACGTGGAGGTCCGCAGGGAGGGGGCGGCCTTCACCCTGGTCAGCCCCCAGGGGGAGATCCCCCTCAGGCTGCGGCTCACCGGGCTTTTCAACGTCTACAATGCTCTGGCCGCGGCGGCGGTGGGGCTGGTGGAGGGGGTGGACCTGGCCACCATCCGCCGGGCCCTGGAACGGACCCAGGGGGTGGCGGGCCGGCTGGAGCCGGTGGGCGGGGGGCAGCCCTTCGGGGTCTTCGGCGTCTACGCCCACACCCCCGACGGCCTGGAGAAGGTACTCCGG
>QGUP01000617.1 GCA_003242505.1 Bacillota bacterium | reverse complement strand
CCGGGAGGTGGCCATGACGTTGGCCTTGTCCGCGGAGACCACCTGCCGGCGGCGCTTCCGAGCGGCCTGGAAGGCCACGTGGAGCACCCGGCGGATCTGGTCGTCGGTGTAGGCGCAGGTGTCCACCGTCACCCCTGGGGCCACCTGCCCCTTGGGCTGGCCAAAGTAGAGGCCGCCGGTCAGTTCCCGGACGATGAGGATATCCACCCCGTCCCCGAGGATCTCGGGCTTCAGGGGCGAGGTGTGGAGAAGGGGCTTGTAGGTGATGACCGGCCGCAAGTTGGCATAGAGATCCAGCTCTTTCCGGAGCCCCAGGATGCCCTGCTCCGGCCGGAGCTCCAGGGGGAGCCGGTCCCACTGGTCGCCCCCCACCGCGCCGAAGAGGATGGCGTCGGCCCGCCGGACGAGGTCCAGGGTCTCCGGGGGCAGGGGATGGCCGGTGGCCTCGTAAGCGGCACCGCCGACCAGTCCCCATTCAAACTGGAGCGGGATCCCGAAGCGCCGGCCCACGGCCTCCAGCACCTTCACCGCCTCTGCGGTCACCTCGGGGCCGATACCGTCTCCGGGCAGCACGGCGATGCGGTAACTCACAGGTCAACCTCCTCGGGGTGTTTGGGGAGAATTATACGCCACCGTGACAGGTTGAGGAAGCGAATGGTGTCGCCTCCCCGGTCGTAGGCCGCCCCCGTCGTGTCGCGCCGCCGTGCCGTCGCCCCGTCGCCTACCCCTCGGCCCGGAGCCGCAGGACCCCCGCCGCCAGGAAGAGGGCCGCCATCCCGCCCAGGACCGCCAGGGGCAGGGAGAGATCCGCCCAGCCGCCGCCCCGGAGGAGCACCGTGCGGAAGCCCTCCATCGCCCAGGCCTGGGGGGTGAGGTAGCCGATCCGGCGCATGGTCTCCCCCACCAGGTCCAGGGGCCAGTAGGCTCCCCCGAGCATCGAGGTGGCGACCACCAGGAAGATCCCGGCCGCCTGCTGCTGCTCCGGGGTGCGGACCAGCCCCGCGAAGAGGAGCCCCAGCCCCACCGAGCAGAGGATGTAGGCCGAGGCCACCGCGGCCAGCTGGAGGGGGTCGCCCCAGCCCAGGCCGAAGAGCAGCCGGCTGGCCCCCACCAGGATCCCGAACTGAACCCAGCCGGTGACAAAGAATCCGGCGAGATAGCCCAGAAGGAGCTGAAGCGGCCCGGCGGGGGCCATCCGGAGCCGGGCCCAGGTCCCCTGCTGCCGCTCCCGGAGCACCACTCCGCCCAGCTGGAAGACCAGCATCATCACGAAGGAGACCGTGAAGCCCAGGGCCTGCTCCCCCAGGGTAAAGCCAGTTCCCCGGGCCGGAGGAGCCGCGACGGGCTCGACCCGGACGCCGGCCCCCGCCTCGGCCCGGGCGGCCTGGACCCGGCCCAGGGCCGCGGCCACCGCCTCGGGTTCCGGCGCCGTCCCTGACCGCCGGAGGTGGGCGAGGGCCAGCCGGTAGTCCCGGGCCGACCGGGCGGCCACCTCCCGCACCCGGGCGACCGCTTAAACCAACTCCCAGCCACCGGACCCCGAC
>QGUP01000616.1 GCA_003242505.1 Bacillota bacterium | reverse complement strand
GTGCACCAGCTGGCAGAGCTGATTCTGACGGATCCAACTGCTCCAACCTCAACGGTCGAGCAGCGGGCGCAGGAACTTGTTGCCAGTAGCCCCCTGCTGACGGAGGAGGACTTGCAGACCGTCTTGAACATGCTCGAGGCCATCCGGCGGTACGAATTGCTACCGCAAGCAGAACGGCAGGTGGAGCGGTGGTTGGAGTTGCCGATTACGGATGGGATTCTGCTCCAGGGGAAGGCGGACCTCATCGAGATCACACCGGAGCAGGTGCGGATAACCGACTGGAAGACCGGATGGATCGAGTATGGGCCGGACGCCACCCAGCAGCTGGACCTGTATGCGGCCGTGCTGGTCCGGGAACGGCCAGGGGTCCCCATCTATGTCCAACTCCGTTTCCTCCGGTACGGAGAGAAGCGGGGCCTCGTGGGTCGCGAATCCACCCCCGAACACCAGGAGCGGGCTTTGCAGTGGGCCCGCCGGGTGGCGGACGCCATCGCCGCCGCACATCAGATGCCCTGGCGGGTAGGCTTTCCGGCCAGGCCAGGACGGGCCTGTAAGACTTGTTCCTATGCCCCCCAGTGTCTCCTTCTGCGAGCGCAGGAGTTGGGGGTGGACGACGCCGGCGGTCTGGACTTGCTCCGGGCCGTTCTGGAGGCCGTGTTTGCGGAACCCCAGGACGAGGAAGCAGCGGCGGATGCAGCTTCCTGGCTCCTGGTGCTGGAGCGGGCCGTGGAGATCCTGCGCCAGTGGCTCCGGGCCTACGTGGAGCGGGCCGGACCGGTTGAGACCGGAGGTCTCCGTCTCGGACTCCGGTTCGCCACCGGCTGGGAGGTGCATGACTGGGAGGTGTTCCTGAGAGGGCTAAAGGAACTCGATCTGAACCCTCGGGACTACCTCCGGGTCAACGATAACGTTAAGGAGTTGGCAGCCACCGCACAGGGCCAGGAGCTCTTGCGTCGCTGTGCTGAGCAGGTGGTCAGGAGACCTACCTGGCCTGGCGGGATGGGGATGGAGAGTGACAGGCCAGATATGCGGTACGTCGTCATCGACGTTGAAACCACGGGGCTGGATCCCGAGCGGCATCGCATCATCGAGTTGGCAGTTGTAACAGTGAACGGCGACACGGATGCATCTACCGAGTGGTCCAGCCTGGTCCGTCCGTTGGACGGTGAACTGGATCCGCAGGCCCTCGCCGTCAACGGTATTACCCTGGAACAGCTTGCGGAAGCACCGCCGGAGGCGGAAGTGGTACGCCGACTGGCTGCGATGCTCTATCAGCAGGAGGGGCAGACGGTGCTGGTGGCGCACCATCTGCCCTTCGATTTGGGTTTCGTGAACGCTGCGTTCCGCCGGCACGGCGTGCCGGAGTGGAGTGGTCCCTTTATCTGCACCCGTTCCCTCGCGGCCTTGGTTCTGCCTGACCTGCCCAGCCGGAGGCTGGCGGACGTGGCGGCGGCACTGGAGGTGCCGATGGGCACGGCGCACCGGGCGCTGGAGGACGCGCGGGTAACAGCCCGGGTTCTGGTCCTGCTGCTGGAACAGGCCAGGCG
>QGUP01000162.1 GCA_003242505.1 Bacillota bacterium | reverse complement strand
CCTCCCGGGTGGTGGGGTGGGGCATCCGGGTCCCCATGTAGACCACCGCCAGCCGGCAGCCGGGGAGGGCCGGAATGGGGTCCGGGGTGGTGTCGCCGCTGATGTAGACCCGGCCCTCGGGCCCCTCCAGGACGAGTTGCAGCATGGGCCCGCCGCAGGGCATCGCTCCGTAATGCCGGGCGAGCTTTCTCGCCGCAGCGTCCCCCTCCGGACCGGTAAACCAGTGGTCGCCCTGGTAGGCCTGGACCGTCCAGCCCTCCGGGAGGGCCAGCCGCTCCCCGGGCGCCAGGGGAAGGCACCGCTGAGGCGCCGCGCCGCAGGTCTCCACCAGGACCGCGACGGCCTCCCGGCTGGCGATGTACCGGGGCCGGCAGCCCGCCTCGATCCGCCGGACGGTCTCCACGTCGAAGTGGTCGAAGTGGCCGTGGGTGAGGATCACGTAGTCCGGCCGGAACTCCCGGAGGAACGCCTCCATCCCCGGCGCCCGGGGATTGGGCCGGTACCAGGGCCCGTAGGTCCCCGCGGGGGAGAACCACGGGTCCACCGTGAGCCGCACCCCGCCGGCTTCAATGGAGTGGGAACTGCTGCCGTGCCAGGCAAAGCGCACGGGAGCCACCTCCCAGCCGACCGCCGGCCCGGCGGAGGGCCGGGGCCCGAATTGACCCGGGGCCCGAATCGACTCGGGAAAACGGGGGTGCTTAAGGGCTAAACTGGTCTCGGTATTCCCGCAACTTCTCGAGGGGGCTGGCCTGCGGCCCCAGGGTGAAGGCCACAAAGGAAGGGTTCTCGATCCGCCAGATCTCCACGTTCGTCTTGCCTTCCTCATCGAAGCAGACGCCCGAGTGCCCCCAACGAATGGACTGGCCGGCGCCCGGCACGGGTGCGGCCCGAGGTAGGGGCTCGAGTTGGATGAGGCCATAGGCCGCATCGAAGGCCTCGCTGACATGGAGGGAAATCAGAAACTCTTCGCCATCCAGGTAGGCTCGCCCGCCGCTAAAGTAGTTCTGGCAATAACCGCGGTTATCCCACAAGAACGCCGGCGAGGTGTCGGGCAACACGATCCGATACGTCCGGTGACCGATGCGCAGGGTCCCGTCCCCTCGCAGGTAGAGCCGCGGCTCCTCCCGGGACTTCTGCCGGCGAACGACTTCCGCCTCGAGGTCCAGGCGTGCGTCCCCTACCTTGTTGAGGTCCGCGTCATAGGCATATCCGTCCAGTTGAATCCGCTTCTGTTGCAGCACCTCGGACCGCTCCAACAGGCGGCAGCCAGCGATCAGTACGGACAAGAGGGCGGCCAGAGCGAAGAGGCCCCTGCGGTCCCGCATCCGCTGCACTTCCGGGGCACTTCCCCTCACGGTCAACACTGTCTACCGTCAACACTGTCTATCTTAATATCGTATTCGAAATCAAACAAGAGAATCCGACAACAGGTGACTCCCCACTCGATTCGCCCCCGGCCGCCGGGGTCGGCCGGTCCCCAGCCGGGGCTCCGGCCTGCCCCCAGGAAATCCCCGGCCGCTGCCGAATAGATCCTGACTGGTTGGACTCCGGAGCGCCGGCGGGTTGCGGCAGCCGGGGTGCCGGCCGGGCGCGGCCACCGGCCGCCGGCGGGCGAGGCCGCCGCCATCCCGGCCGCGGACCGGTGCCAGGGCGAGGGGGAATCCCATGGCCAAACTGACCATCATCGGCGGGGGGAGCGCCTACACCCCGGACATCCTCCAGTCCCTGCTGGCGGAGCCCCAGCTCTTTGCCGGATGGGAGTGGGTGCTCCACGACGTGAGTCCCGAGGCGGCGGCGATCATCGCCGCCCTGGGCCGGGCGATGGTCCGGGCCGCGGGGGCGGAGATCCGGGTGTGGCACACCACCGATCGGGCCGAGGCGGTGGCCGGGGCCCGGTTCGTCCTCGCCCAGCCCCGGCCCGGGGGGCTGGAGGCCCGGTCCCTGGACGAGAAGATCCCCCTGCGCCACGGGGTGCTGGGCCAGGAGACCCTGGGCGCCGGGGGCTTTGCCTTCGCCTGGCGGTCGATCCCGGTGGTGCTGGACCTGGTGGCGGAGATGCGCCGGCTGGCCCCGGAGGCGTGGCTCATCTCCTACACCAACCCCGCGGGGATGGTGACCGAGGCGGTCACCCGGGTCTACCCCGACGCCCGGTTCATCGGCCTCTGCGATATGCCCACCGGGGTGCAGTGGGAGCTGGGCCGGGTGCTCCGGGTCGACCCCCACCGGCTGGAGCTGGAGTACCGGGGGATCAACCACGGGGGATGGATCGAGAGCGTCCGGCTGGACGGGAAGGAAGACCTCCTGCCCCGGGTCCGGCGCCTCGCCCGGTGGCTGCCGGTGGGTTGGCTGCCGGTGGGGGAGGTGACCGGGACCGTCCGGCTGATCCAGAAGCACGGACGGATTCCCGATCCTTACCTGCGCTACTACTACTTCCGGGACGCCATCGTCGCCCGGCTCCGGCGCCGGCGCCGGACCCGGGCGGACGAGGTGATGGCCAGGGTCCGCCGGCTCTACGACCACTTCGCGGCCGAGGCCCGGTCAGAGCGGCCCCGGCTGAGGCTCCACCGGGGGCACGCCTCCCACAGCGATCTGGCCGCGGCGGTGATCCGGGCGATGGTGGCGGGCCGCCGGGAGCGGTTCATCATCCAGCAGCGGAACCCCGGCCACCTGGGCGGGCTGCCCCCGGGCCGGGCCGCCCAGTTCCCGGCCCTGGTGGGGCCCGAGGGCTGGGAGCCCCTGCCCGTCACCCCGCTGCCGGAGCCCGAGGCGGCCCTCATCCGGCAGATCCAGGAGGCCGAGGCCCTGAACGTCACCGCCACCCTGGAGGGGGACCGGGCGAAGGCGGTGGAGGCGATGGCCCTCAACCCCCTGGTGGGTTCCCGGCCCCTGGCGGAGCGGCTGGTGGAGGAACTGTTGGCGGCCCACCGGCCGTACCTCCCGACCTTTTTCCGATAGGTCGGTGGCCCCCGGGGCGACGGGGGAGAGGGGAGGGTGAGGGCCGGTGCGCCGCCGGCTCATCGTCAACGCCGACGACTTCGGGCTCAGCCCTGCGGTGAGCGAGGGGATCCTGAAGGCCCACCGGGAGGGGATCGTCACCTCCACCACCTTCATGGTGAACTGGCCCTGGAGCCGGGAGTGCGCGGCCCTCCTGTCCGGCGCGCCCCGGCTGGGGGTGGGGCTGCACCTCAACCTCACCGCCGGGCCGCCGGTGCTGCCCCCGGCCGCGGTGCCCTCCCTGGTGGGGCGGGACGGCCGGTTCGTCAAGAGCCTGTGGCACCTCCGGTACCGGGTCCGTCCCGAGGAGGTGCGCCGGGAGTGGGAGGCCCAGATTCGGCGGTTTGTCGAGTACGTGGGCCGGCTTCCCACCCACCTGGACAGCCACCACCACGTCCACGCCCTGCCCCATCTCGCCGCCATCGCCGCGGACCTGGCGGTCCGGTACGGCATCCCGGCGATCCGGATCCTCCGCCCCGGGGACCTGCCCCGGCCGGGGATCCTGGACTGGCCCCGGCACTGGCTCTACCGGCGCTACCTGGGGGCCTCGAGCCAGGTCCTCGCCCGGAGCGGCCTCCGGTCCCCGGACCGGCTCTGGCTGGCGGACTTTGACCGGCCCCGGCTCCTGGGGTGGATCCGGCAGGCCCCGCCGGGGGTGACAGAACTGGTCTGCCACCCCGGGTACGTGGATGCGACCCTGCGCCGGCTCTCGGGCCGGATCGCCCCCCGGCAGCAGGAACTGGACGACCTGACCGCGCCGGAGGTCCGGCAGGCGGTGGCCGAGGCGGGCGTGGAACTCTGCCACTACGGGGATCTGGCCGAGGAGGGGTGACCGGTGTCCCGGGCCTTCTTCCAGAAGCTGGCGGCCACCCTGATGGTGCCCATCGTGCTCCTGCCCGTCGCCGCGGTGCTCCAGGCCGTCGGGTTCCTGACCGGGCTGGGGTGGCTGACCGCGGGCGGCCAGGCCGTCGTCTTCCACTTCCTGCCCTTCTTCTTCGCCCTGGCCGTCACCATCGGCTTTGCGGGCGGCGACGGGATGGCGGCCATCGCCGCGGGGACGGGCTACGTGGTGATGACCGGGGTGGCGGCGGCGGTGGCCGGGGAGGCCCAGCTCAACCCCGGGGTGCTGGGGGGCCTCCTGGCTGGCGGGGTGGCCACCTGGCTCTTCCACCGGTTCCACCGGGTGCAGCTGCCCGAGTTCCTCGGCCTCTTCTCCGGCAAGCGGCTGATCCCCACCCTGACGGCCCTGGCCGGTGTCCCCCTGGGGCTGGCCTACGGCGCGGTCTGGCCCCAGGTGGTGGGCGGGGTCACCCGGCTGGGCCACTGGGTCGCGGCCGCCGGTCCCCTGGGGGCCTTTGTCTACGGAGCCCTGGACCGGCTCCTCCTGCCCACGGGGCTCCACCACATCCTGAACAACGTGGTGGAGTACCAGTTGGGGTCTTATGTGGACCCGGCCACCGGCACCACGGTGATGGGGGAGATCGCCCGGTTCTACGCCGGCGACCCCACCGCGGGAAAGCTGATGTCCGGCTTCTTCGTCTTCAACAACTTTGCCATTCCGGCCATCGCCCTGGCCATCGCCCACAGCGCCCGGCCGGCCCACCGGCGCCGGGTGACGGGGCTGATGGTGACGGGGCTTCTCACCTCGGTCCTCACCGGGATCACCGAGCCCGTGGAGTTCGCGTTCATCTTCGCTGCGCCGGGGCTGTGGGCGGCGCACATCGTGCTCACCGGCCTGGCCCAGGCCCTCACCTACGCCCTCGGGGTGCGGCTGTGGGGGTATGCGGCGCCGATGTTCGTCATCAACTACCCCCTGGCCACCCGGCCCTGGTGGATCGTCGCCATCGGCGTTCCCTATTTCTTCCTCTATTACGCCCTCTTCCGGTTCGCCATCGGGCGGTTCCGGCTGCCGGTCCTGGGCCAGGAGCCGGAGGAGGAAGGGTCTGCTCTGGCGGCGGGGGTAGCCCCTGCGGTGGGGTCGGCTCCGGCAGGCGACCCCCGGCCCCCGCGGGGGCCGGTGACGCCGGAGATGGCCGCGGCGGTGCTCATGGCCCTGGGCGGCCCGGAGAACCTCCGGTCCCTCGAGGCCTGCATGAGCCGGCTCCGGGTGACCGTGGCGGACCCGGACCGGGTCGATGACCGGGCCCTCATGCGCCTCGGCGCCGCCGGGGTGGTCCGGCTCGGGGGCGGCGCCCTCCAGGTAGTGGTGGGGGGCCGGGCCGAGATGCTCCGGGCGGAGATGGAGCGCCTCCTCCGGGGGGAGGCGGCGGGGGCGCTCGGGGAAGCGGCCGGGGCGCCCCGGTCCGCGGCTCTGCCGGAGTCCCGGACGGAGGAGCCCGGGCCAGGGGCGGCCCGGGAGGGGGTGCTGGTGGCCCCGGTCACCGGTACCGTCGTCCCCCTGGACGAGGGGCCGGACC
>QGUP01000161.1 GCA_003242505.1 Bacillota bacterium | reverse complement strand
CAGCTGCCCGGCCTCCAGT
The DNA here is from genome assembly GCA_003242505.1 of Bacillota bacterium. Taxonomy (GTDB): domain Bacteria; phylum Bacillota; class Sulfobacillia; order Symbiobacteriales; family ZC4RG38; genus ZC4RG38. The sequence continues at coordinate 5,394 of QGUP01000161.1, read as the reverse complement.
TTGGCCAGGTCGAAGAGGTCCTGGATCAGCCGGCTGAGCCGGGCGGCCTCCCCGGCGATGATGCTGAAGTAGTGGGGCTGCCGCTCCGGCGGCACCAGGCCGTCCTGCAGGGCTTCGGCAAAGCCCCGGATGGAGGTGACCGGGGTTCGCAGTTCGTGGGCGATGGTGGCCATCATCTGCCGGCGCAGTTCCTCCGACTGCCTAAGACCGGCCACCAGCCGCTCCAGCCGGGCGGCCATGTGGTTGAAGGACCGGGCCAGGTCGGCCAGTTCGTCCCGGCCGGTCTCCGGCACCCGCCGGGAGAGGTCGCCCTCGGCCAGTCCGGCGGCCGCGGCCCGGAGTTCGGCCAGCCGCGCGACGATTCCCCGGCCCAGGAGCCCGGCCAGGACCACCGCGGCGATGAGCCCCACCAGGGTCCACCGGAAGAGGTTCCAGGTCAGTTCCCGGATGGCCGGGTCCAGATCCTGGGCTTCCTGGAAGAAGAGGATCACGCCCACCGACGCCGTCTGGCCCCGGGGCCGGATGGGTGCGGCTCCTGCCACCAGGGTGATATCCTGGTACACAAAGATCGCATGGGCGGTTCCCCGGACCACGGCGGACCGGGCCAGCTGCTCCAGTTCCCTGGGGGCAGGCAGGCCCACCAGTTCCACCAGGAAAGGCAGGGGACCGGCGGCCACGACCCGACCGGTGGGGTCCATCACCGCGTAGGCCGCCCCCAGGGTGTAGGCGGAGGACTGGAGCACCACCCGGCCCCCGAGGGACCGGAGGGCGAGCTGCTGGGCCGCGTTCTCCGCCTGCTGGGCCAGGAGCTGGGCGCTGGCCTGGAGCATCGACCGGGCCACCACCCGGGGCAGGACCACCGCCAGGGCCCCGCCCACCAGCGCCAGCACCAGGACGTGGCCCAGAAGCAACCGGGTGCTCAGCTTCAAGGGGGGTCCGCTCCTCAACTGCGGGGCGTGCCGGGCTCAAACCGGTACCCCACGCCCCAGACGGTCTTGATGTACCGGGGCTCTTCGGGATTGGGCTCGATCTTCTTCCGCACCCGCTGGATGTGGACGTCCACGGTGCGCAGGTCGCCGTAGTAGCGGTAGTCCCATACCTTTTCCAGCAGTTGCTCCCGGGAGAAGACCCGGTGGGGGTTCTGGGCCAGGGTGGCCAGGAGGTCAAACTCCTTGGGCGGGCAGTCCACCACCCGGCCCCGGACCTCCAGCACCCGGGCCGCGAGGTCAATGGTGAAATCGGGGAACTCGAGCCGCTCCGGCCGGGGGGGCGCCTGGGCCCGCTCGGTCCGGCGCAGCACCGCCTTGACCCGGGCGACGAGTTCCCGGGGGCTGAAGGGCTTGGTGACGTAATCGTCCGCCCCGAGTTCCAGCCCCAGGATCCGATCGACCTCGTCGGTCCGGGCGGTAAGCATGATCACCGGGATGTCCAGGGCGGTCAGGTCCCGGACCACCTCCAGCCCCGAACGGCCCGGCAGCATCAGGTCGAGGATCACCAGGGAAGGCCGGTGCTGCCGGGCCTTCTCGAGCCCCTCGAGCCCGTCGGCTGCCTCCAGCACCTCATAGCCTTCCTGCTCCAGGTAGAGCCGGCAGAGTTCCCGGATGTTCTGCTCGTCGTCGATGACCAGCACCTGGCGCGCGGACATGGCGAACCCACCTCCGCTGGCTCCTCCGACCCGGGGCCTGTCTGAGGTCTGCTGCCCCTGCTCATCTGCCTTCTGCAGCCCCGGCCGGGAGTCCTGCCGGCCGGGAGCCCCCCAGGCTGCCCGCCGGTCGCCAAAGGAAAGCCCAGGGCCCTGTCCCAGGGGTGTCCGGAATTCCCGGCCACCGGAGGCGGAGGGATGTGACGGGTGCGGGCGGCCCCGGATCCACTGGGCTCATCGGCGGAGGGTTCCCCGGGGGAGACTAAGAAAGTCACCGCCACCCCTGTCGCCGCCGGGTTGCCGGGGGCGGCAGTTCATGGTAAGCTACGGGGGGTCGGTCTGCGTTGATTCCGCTCCGGGACTCGGTGCGCACCCGGCGGACGGCCTGGGTCAACCTGGGCATCATCGGGGCCGCGGTCGGGATCTTCCTGTGGGAGATCGGCACCCCCGGGAGCCTGGAGGTGGTGCGGACCCTGGCGGTGCGGCCGGCGGAGATCTTTGACCTGGGGTACCTCGCCCGGGCAGGGTTTCTCCCCCTGGGTACCCTCATCTCCGCCACCTTCCTCCACGGCGGCTGGCTTCACCTCCTGGGCAACATGCTCTACCTGTGGATCTTCGGGGACGCGGTGGAAGCGGCCCTCGGCCCAGGCCGGTACCTGGCCTTCTACCTTCTGGGGGGCCTGGTGGCCAACCTGGCCCACGTGCTGGCCAACCCCTTCTCCCCGGTGCCGACCATCGGCGCCAGCGGCGCGGTGGCCGCGGTCCTCGGGGGTTACGTGGTGACCTACCCCGGGGCCCGGGTCCTCGCCCTGGTGCCGGTGGGGGCCTTCCTGCCCCTGCTCCGGCTCCCCGCCTGGGTGGCCCTCGGGCTCTGGTTCCTGCTTCAGCTCTGGGGGGGCCTCATCGGCATGGGGGCCCAGGGGGTGGCCTGGTGGGCCCACATCGGCGGGTTCCTGGCGGGCATGGGGCTGGTGCGGATCCTGGCCCCCGGGGAGGAGGACCGGAGCGGAGGCGGGCGGGCGAGCCCGACGGGGTACGGAGGGGTCGATGTGGCGGAGTCCGGACGGATCGCCGGGCTGGACGTGGGAGACCGGACCATCGGGGTGGCGGTGAGCGATCCTCTGGGGTGGACCGCCCAGGGAGTGGCGGTCATCCGGCGGGAGAGCCTGGAGAAGGACCTGGCCCGGCTGGAGGCCATCTGCCGGCAGTACGGTGTCAACCAGCTGGTGGTGGGGCTCCCCCGGAACATGAACGGCACCGAGGGCCCCCGGGCCGAGGCGGTCCGGGCCTTTGCCCGGGAACTCGAGGCCCGGCTGGGGCTGCCGGTCACCCTGTGGGACGAGCGGCTGACCACCATGCAGGCGGAGCGGGCCCTCCTGGAGGCGGACCTCAGCCGGGCCCGGCGCCGGCAGGTGATCGACCGGCTGGCGGCGCAACTCATCCTGCAGTCCTTCCTGGACCGCCAGGCGGCCGGCCGCCGGGAGCAGGAGGAGCCGCAGCCCTGACTCCGGCGGCGCCACCCTGGGCGCAGCCCCGGCCACCGGATCCCTGCCGGTTTGACACTGGCAGATGGTTCCGGTAGAATGAAAGCATCTTGTGAATCGAGGTGGTACCCAGTGGCCGGCCACGAGGGGCAGAATCACAACCATGACCATGAGCACGACCACGAGGCCCAGGACGAGATCATCGTTTTGACCGACGAAGAGGGCAAGGAGCACCAGTTCACCATCATCCAGGTTCTCAAGGTGGACGACAAGGACTACGCCATCCTCCTCCCGATGGATGCCGCCAACGAGGAGGAGGAGGCGGCGGTTATCCTCCGGATCGACGAGGACGAGAACGGCGAGGAAGTCCTGGTGGAGATCGAGGACGAAGAGGAGTTCGAGCGGGTTGCCGACGCCTGGGAAGAACTCCTCGACGAGGAGGAGTTTGAGGAGCTGGCCGGCGACGATGACGAGGACGTCTGAGCGCCGGTAGGCTGCTTCAGGAGCCCGCCCGGGCTCCTTTTTTCGCAGGAGGGCCAGCGTGAGACGGCGACTACTACTCGGTTTGGCTGCACTGGGCGTGGCCGGGGCCCTCACCGCGGGTTTTGGCTACGGCTGGACCCGGGGCCGGCTGGCCCCCGCCGGGCCGAGCCAGGGGTCGGTCCGGACGGTGGTGATCCCGCCGGGGGCCACTACCCGGGAAGTGGCCGAGCTGCTTCATGGCGCGGGGCTCATCCGGGACCCCGTGGTCTTCCGGCTGTACGCCCGGTTCCGGGGGCTGGACGGGCGGATCCAGTCCGGCGAGTACGAACTGAGCGCCGGGATGTCGGCAGAGCAGATCCTGGACCAGCTGGTCCGGGGCCAGGTGGTGGAGCGGAGCATCACCATCCCCGAGGGGCTGACAGTGGCGGAGGTGGCCCAGCGGCTGGGCGAGGCGGGGGTGGTGGACCCCGAGGAGTTCCTCGCCGCGGTGGCGGCCAGCACCGCCGCCGACGCCTGGGTGCCCAGGGACGCACCGGTGCGGGTCCGGCTGGAGGGCTACCTCTTTCCCGCCACCTACCGGTACCGCCGGGGGGTGACCGGGACCGACCTGGTGGCGATGATGGTCGAGCGGTTCCGGCAGGTCTGGACTCCTGAGTACGAGGAGCGGGCCCGGGAACTGGGGCTCACGGTCCACCAGGTGGTCACCCTCGCCTCCATCGTGGAGGAGGAGGCCCAGGTGCCGGAGGAGCGGCCCATCATCGCCGGGGTCTACCTCAACCGGCTCCGGCTCGGAATGAAACTGGACGCGGATCCCACCGTCCGATATGCCCTCCAGAAACCTCCCGACCAGGATCTCACCCTCTCTGACCTCCAGGTGGACGACCCCTACAACACCTATCGCTACCCGGGGCTGCCGCCGGGGCCTATCTGCAACCCCGGCGAGGCGTCGATCCGGGCGGTTCTCTTTCCCGCGGAGCACGACTACCTCTATTTTGTGGCCCGGGGGGACGGCAGCGGCCGGCACCGGTTCAGCCGTACCCTGGAGGAGCACTGGCAGGCCATGGCCGAGGCGAAGCGGGAGCGGGCTGCCCGGGAGGCCCAGGCCGGCGCCGGGGGCGAGTCCCAGGGCGGTGACGGGAGATGAGGGAGGGAGGGGAGAGCATGGCCCGGGCCGAGGTGATCCGGGTCCAGACCCCTGGGGATGTGGACCGGCTCCTGGCTCTTTCGGCCCAGCAACCGGTCTTTCTCTTCAAGCATTCCACCACCTGTCCCATCAGCCATCAGGCCCACCGGGAGTGGCAGGCCTACCTGGCCGATCCACCCCCGGGGGTGGCCCACGCCCTGGTCCGGGTGCGGGAGGAGCGGGCCCTCTCCCTGGCCCTGGCCAGGCGGCTGGGGGTGGCCCACGCCTCGCCCCAGGCGATCCTCTTCCGGGATGGCCGGCCCCTCTGGCACGCCTCCCACGGCGCCATCACCCGGGAGGCCCTGCGCAGGGCGGCCCTCCGCCACGGGGCCGGCCCGTAGGGAACGGCCGACTCACCTCCGGCCCTGAGTCCCACCCTTCCTCCCACCGTCCGTCCCACCCTCGATCCCACCCTCAATCCCACCCTCAATCCCACCGTCAGTCCCACCGTCAATCCCACCCTGAATTCCACCCTACATCCCACCCCAGCACTCTGAAGGAGATCGACCGGAGGGAAGAGGATGCTGCTTGACCTGTGGGAGCCCCTGGTGGGGCGCAGACGGCCCGTGTGTCCTTAACACACATTACGCTGCCCAACAAAA
>QGUP01000615.1 GCA_003242505.1 Bacillota bacterium | reverse complement strand
CGCGTCACGGGGCAAGACCTGGTGGGAGGGAAGGGAGCGGGGGGGGGGGGGAGCCGGGGGCCAGGTGCTCCTGGAGCACCCGCCGGATCTCGGCCTTGTTGAGGAAGCTCTCCACCACCAGCACCTTGGCCTTGTGGCCGGCCAGCAGCGGAGCGAGCTGCGGGCTGGTGATGATGTAGTCCGCCCGCTCGCTGGCGGCCGCGCTCACGTCCATGTTGTCAACCTCGGCGTTCACCCCCAGTTCCCGCAGGACATCTTCGATGTTCATGCGGAGGATCAGGCTGGTGCCCTGACCCAGGCCGCAGACCGCCAGGATCTTCATGACGGGTTACCTCCCTTTCACCGAACTCCGCTGCCGGACGACCGCCAGGATCTCCGCGATGGAGCCCTGCTCGAAGGTCGCCCGGGCCGCGGGGTCGCTGAGCAGCTCCGCCAGTTCCGCCAGGGCCCGGAGGTGGGTCTCGGCGTCGGGGCTGGCGATGCCAAAGACCAGCCGCACCGGGTCGTTGGTCGGGTGGCCGAAGCGGACCGGCTCCCGGAGCCGGACCATGCTGAACCCGATGGACCGGACCCCGTCCTCGGGGCGGGCGTGGGGCATCGCCACCCCCGGGTCAACGACGATGTACGGGCCGATGCGGCGGACGGCCTCGACCATCGCGTCGATGAACCGGGGCTCCACCCGGCCAGCGGCCACCAGGGGCTCGCCGGCGATGCGGATGGCGTCTTCCCAGTCCCGGGCCTCGACATCGAGCAGGATCAGCTCCGGGGTGAGCACCTCTTCCAACATCGGCCCTGTCATCCTTTCCGCAGCGGTGCCGCCGCCCTCGCCGCCGGTGAGGGCCTCCCGGATGAGCCGCACATCCTCGGGAGTGAGAAACGGGTTGACCACCACGACGGGCCTCGGGCAGGCGGGCAGGGGCACCGTGGCGATGATGAGGTCGACCTGACTGAGGTCCTGGGTACCGAGCCGGGCGGCGGGCAGCACCCCAGCCACCCGGACGTGGGGGAAGGCCCGGGCCATCCGGCTCTCGAGGAGCCGGGCGGTGCCGATGCCGCTGCCGCAGACCAGGAGCACCCGGGGCGGCCGCCGGGCGGAGATCCGCTCCAGGTGCGCGCCCACGTGCATCGCAAGGTACGCCAGTTCGTCTCCGGTGATGTGGATCCCCAGCCGCTCCTCCAGGGCGGGGGCCGCCGCCTGGACCGCGGCCATGAGAAACCCGTAGCGCTCCATGATCTGGTCCCGGAGGGGGTTCACGAGCCGGAGGCCGTACCGGAGCCGCCAGACCGCCGGCCGCAGGTGGAGGATCAGCCCCCGGACCAGGTCCTCGTCGCCGGTGAGGTCCACCCCCAGGTGGGCACCGGCGGCCCGGATGAAGGCCTCCACCGCCTCCGCCAGGGACGCGTCCTGGGCCGCATCATCCGGCCGGGTGCGCCGGTCGATGGCCTTGGCGCCCAGGAGGTGCAGGGTGATGTACCCCCGCTCCCCCGGGGGGATGGGTACCCCGAGTCGCTCCTCCAGGTCCGCCGCCAGCCGGCCGGCCACCTCCCACTC
>QGUP01000160.1 GCA_003242505.1 Bacillota bacterium | reverse complement strand
GCTCCGGGAGGCCCTCCGGCTCGACCCGAACCTGGCGGCCGCCCACTCCAACCTGGGGAACGTGGCCTACACCCGGGGCGACTACCAGACCGCCCTGGAGTGCTACCGGAAGGCGGTGGCCCTGGATCCGGACAACCCCACCTACCACGACAACCTCCACGCGGCCTACAAGAAACTCGGCCAGTACGACAAGGCGGTGGCGGCCTACAAGCAGGCCCGGAGGCTGGAGCGGCGGCGGCGCGGGGAAGCAGTGCCGGCGGCGCCCGAAACCCCGGGACGCCGAGCCGGCTGCGGCGGAGCGGCCGCGCTGGCGGCCATCGGCCTCCTCGGACTCTGGCTGGCTCTCCGGGGGTGAGAGCCGGCTAATACTTTAAAGAGCGAAAGGTGGATTTATTGCACAAATAACTGGAGCAAGCGCATGTTGACGGATATATCCGGGCAATCTGAAGGATCTCCGCCCTGCGTGTCGAAACCCGAAGGTTAAATCCCAGGGAGGCCTGGGCGAGACCGGAAAGGAGGGGACGACGGGCAGGTCAGCGGAGGTTGTTTTTCTTTACCCACGATTCATAACAAGTGAGGTAAGGAGGTGGCATCGGCATGAGGCGGGGGATGGCAGCGGCTCTGGTCCTGGGGCTGGGGGTCCTGGCCGGCTGCGGCAGCGGCTCCGGGGGATCCGGCGCCGGGGGCGAGAAGGTGGTCCGGATCGGGCTGATCGCACCCCTCACCGGGGACGTGAAGACCTTCGGCGAGTCCACGAAGAACGGCTTTGAACTGGCCCTGGAGCAGGCGGGGCACAAGGCCGGGGACTTCTCCATCGAGTACTTCATCCAGGACGACCGGAACGACCCCACCGAGGCGCTTAACATCGCCACCAAGCTCATCACCGAGCAGAAGGTCCACGCCCTGGTGGGTTCGGTCTCCTCCAAGGTGACCATCCCGGTGAGCAACGTGGCCAACGAGCACCGGGTGGTCCACATCACCGGTACTGCCACCAACCCCGCGGTGACGGTGGACGACAAGGGCAACCGGAAGCCCTTCGTCTTCCGGGCCTGCTTCATCGACCCCTTCCAGGGCCAGGTGGCGGCCAAGTTCGCCCTGGAGACCCTGGGGGCCAGGACTGCTGCTGTGCTCTATGACAAGGGGAACGACTACAGCGTCGGCCTGGCGGAGAATTTCCGGCGGCACTTTGAGGCCGGGGGCGGGCAAGTGGTCGCCTGGGAGGCTTACGCCCTTGCGGACACCGACTTCTCCGCCATCCTGAGCAAGGTGGCCGACGCCAAACCGGACCTGCTGTACCTGCCCGACTACTATCAGAAGGTCTCCCTCATCGGCAAGCAAGCCCGGGCCAAAGGCATCACCGCGACGATGATGGGCGGCGACGGCTGGGACTCCGCCGAACTCGACTTCGCCACCATGGCCGGCGGTTATTTCACCAACCACTACTCCCCCGAGGACACCCGCCCGGAGGTTCAGAAGTTCGTGGCGGACTACCAGGCCAAGTACGGCACCGTGCCCGACGCGCTGGCGGCCCTGGCCTACGACGCCACCAACATCCTCCTCGAGGGGATCCGCCGGTCCAACACTAGCGACCCGGATCAGATCCGGCAGGCCATCCAGAACCTGAAGGGGTTCAGCGCCGTCAGCGGCCAGATCAGCTTTGACGAGAACGGCAACCCGGTCAAGTCTGCGGCGATCCTCCAGGTTCAGGCCGACAAGACCACCAGGTTCATCGCTTCCGTCAATCCATAAGTCATCAATCTGGGGACGGCGCCGGGGCAGGGCCGCCCGGCCCTGCCCCGGCCCGCCACCACGGAGGGGGCAACATCTGCGTGGGGTATCTGCTGGAATCGATCCGCAACGGATTGCCGCTCCTACTCGAGCAGGTCCTCAACGGCCTGCAGCTCGGCTTCGTCTACGCCCTGATCGCCCTGGGCTACACCATGGTGTACGGCATCATCAAGCTGATCAATTTCGCCCATGGCGACATCTTCATGGTGGGGGCGTTCCTGGGAGTCTTCGGGTTTACCTACTGGGGCTTGCCCTGGCCCGCGGCCATCCTGGTGGCCATGGCGGGGTGCGCCGTCTTCGGGGTTATGATCGAGCGGATCGCCTACCGGCCCCTCCGGGCCAAGGGGGCGCCCCGGATCGCCGCCCTCATCACCGCCATCGGCGTCTCCCTGTTTATTGAGTACTTCTCCAGCCTGAAGTTCGTCTTCGGCCCCAACTTCCGGGTGGTGGAGCGGCCCTTTGGCGACGTCCGGTGGACCCTGGGCGGGGTGGGGATCAGCAACATCCAGCTGCTGGTGATCGCGGTGGTGCTGGGGCTCTTGCTGGCCCTCCAGTACGTGGTCTACCGGACCAAGATCGGCAAGGCGATGCGAGCGGTCGCCTTCGACGTGGACGCGGCCCGGCTGATGGGCATCGACGTGGACAAGGTCATCGCCTACACCTTTGCCATCGGTTCCGCCCTGGCGGCGGCCGCCGGGGTGCTCTACGCCCTGGCTTACCCCCAGATCCACCCCTTCATGGGCATCATGCCCGGGCTGAAGGCCTTCACCGCCGCGGTCCTCGGGGGAATCGGCAACATCCCCGGCGCGGTCCTGGGGGCGCTCATCATGGGGCAGGCCGAGGTGATGACCGCGGCCTACATCTCCTCGGAGTTCCGGGACGCGATCGCCTTTTCCCTCTTGATCCTGGTCCTGCTGGTCCGGCCGGCGGGCCTCTTGGGCAAGGCCGGCCCGGAGAAGGTGTAGGAGGTGGCACCGGTGGCGCAGACGAGCAAGCGACTGGCAGCGGCCGCTGCCGTGGTCGGGCTCTACATCCTCCTCGAACTCTTGCGGCGGACCGGCGTGATCGGTGCCTACTGGGCCCAGGTGATGGACCTCAGCCTGATCATCACCATCTCCGCGGTGGGCCTCAGCCTCATCTACGGCTTCGCCGGCCAGTTCTCCCTGGGCCACGCGGCCTTCTACGGCATTGGCGCCTACACCGCGGGGCTGATCACCAAGACCCTCGGGGGCGAGATCCACTGGTACGTGTTGGCCCTGGCCGCGGGCGCCGGGGCGGCGGGCCTGGTGGCCTTTCTCATCGGGCTGCCGATCCTCCGGCTCCGGTCGGACTACCTGGGGATCGCCACCCTGGGGTTTGGGTTCATCGTCAAGGTGCTCCTGGACAACAGCGACAAGCTTTCCCCGACCCTGGGCGGGGCCCGGGGGATGCTGGGGATCCCCCAGACGACCACCTTCCCCTGGGTCTTCTGGGGCGCGGTGCTGGCCATCCTCCTGGTCCGGAACCTGGTCCACTCCAGCTACGGCCGGGCCTGCCTCTCGGTCCGGGAGGACGAGATCGCGGCGGACATCATGGGGATCCACACGACCCGGTTCAAGACCCTGGCCTTTGTCCTCGGCTGCGGCCTGGCGGGGCTGGCCGGGGGCCTCTACGCCCACCGGTACTCGTACCTCCATCCCCAGAGCTTTGACTTCCTGAAGTCCCTGGACGTGCTCCTGATTGTGGTCCTGGGGGGCCTGGGGAGCCTGACGGGCACCGTGGTGACGGCCATCGGCCTGGTCTTCCTCCAGGAGTGGCTCCGGGGCATCCTGCCCCAGGACTACCTGGACTGGCGGGGCGTGATCTACGCCATCATCCTGATCGTGCTGATGGTCCGGCGGCCCCAGGGGCTGATGGGCGGCCGGGAGTGGAGCCTCCGGATCCTCGGCGGCGGCGAACCGGTTCAGATCGTGACAGGGAAGGGGGAGAAGGGCCGTGCCTCTGCTTGAGTGCCGCGGGGTGTCCCGCTATTTCGGTGGCCTGAAGGCGGTGGAGAACTTCAACCTGACCCTGGAGCGGGGGGAACTGGTCGGGCTCATCGGCCCCAACGGCGCGGGGAAGACGACGGTCTTCAACGTGATCACCGGCATCTTCCCGCCGACCCGGGGCAAGGTCATCTTCGAAGGCAGGGACCTGACCGGCCTGCCGCCCTGGCGGATCACCCAGCTCGGGATCGCCCGGACCTTCCAGAACATCCGTCTCTTCAAGGAGATGTCGGTGCTCGACAACGTCCGGACGGTGATGCACGCCCGGTGCGGCTATGGTCTCGTGGACACCTTGCTCCGCACCTCCCGGTACCGGCGCCGGGAGGCGGACCTGACCCGGGAGGCCCAGGCCCTGCTGGAGCGGATGGGCCTTTTGGACCGGCAGCACGAGAAGGCAGGGGCCCTGCCCTACGGCGACCAGCGCCGGCTGGAGATCGCCCGGGCCCTGGCCACCCGGCCCAAGCTCCTCCTCCTGGATGAGCCCGCGGCCGGGATGAACCCGGCGGAAGTGGCCAACCTGGTGGAACTGATCCGGGAGATCCGCCGGGACTTTGACCTCACCATCCTGCTCATCGAGCACCAGATGGGGCTCGTGATGAACCTCTGCGAGCGGCTGGTGGTCCTGGACTTCGGCCAGTCCATCGCGGAGGGGACCCCCGCCGAGATCCAGCAGCACCCCCGGGTGCTGGAAGCCTACCTCGGAAGGGCGGCGATCGCGTGATGCTCCAGGTGCGGGACCTGCAAGTCCGGTACGGCGCCATCGAGGCCCTCCACCGGATCTCCTTCGAGGTTCAGGCCGGCGAGATCGTCACCCTCATCGGCGCCAACGGCGCCGGCAAGTCCACCACCCTCCGGGCGATCTCGGGCCTCGTCCGGATCGCCGGCGGCCAGGTGGTCTTCGAGGGCCGGGACATCACCCGGGAAAAAGCCCACCGGATCGTCGCCCTGGGGATCGGCCACGTCCCCGAGGGCCGGCGGGTCTTCGCCGACATGACCGTCCGGGAGAACCTGGAGCTGGGCGCCTTCCTCACTCCCCGGGAGAAGGTTCGGGAGAACATGGAGCGGGTCTTCGAGCGGTTTCCCCGGCTTCGGGAGCGGCAGAACCAGCTCGCGGGCACCCTCTCCGGGGGCGAGCAGCAGATGCTCGCGATCGGCCGGGCGCTGATGAACCGCCCCCGGCTGCTCCTCCTGGACGAGCCCTCCATGGGCCTCTCGCCCCTGCTGGTCCAGGAGATCTTCGAGATCATCCAGGAGATCAACGCCCAGGGGACAACGGTGCTGCTGGTGGAGCAGAACGCCAACATGGCCCTCTCCATCGCCCACCGGGCCTACGTCCTGGAGGCCGGCCGGATCGTCCTCTCGGGGCCGGCCCAGGAGCTCCGGGACCACCCGGCGGTCCGGTCCGCTTATCTCGGGGAGGCGGCCCGGGCCGGGTAGGCCTGGCCGGGCAGGCTGGCCCCGGGCGGGGAGCCGGGGCCGGGTAGGCTGGCCCCGGGCAGGTAGGCGGGGGCGGGGGAGGCCGGGGCCAGGCCCGGCGGCAACGTTTTGCAGGAAATGTCCCGGTATAATAATATTTTTGTATACCGGGTCCGGGGCGGGGAAAACGAACGGCATCGCGG
>QGUP01000614.1 GCA_003242505.1 Bacillota bacterium | reverse complement strand
GTGCTGGAAGGCAACCGGAACATTTACTGGGACCTCACGGTCTACGAGAACCTCCGGTACTGGGGCACCCTCAAACAGGTGCCGCCCGGGGTGCTCCGGACCCGGGCGGAGGAGCTGATCGAGTTCTTCGACCTGGGGGAGAAGCGGAACACCGTGGTCAAGCAGCTCTCCCGGGGGATGCAGCAGAAGGTGGCCATCGCCTGCGCCCTGATCCACGACCCCTCGGTCATCCTGCTGGACGAGCCCACCCTGGGGCTCGACGTGGCCGCGGCCCGGATGGTCAAGGAGCGGGTGCTGGAGCTCGCCCGGGTCCAGGGGCGGACGGTGATCCTCACCACCCACCAGCTCGACGTGGCCCAGGAGCTTTGCGACCGGGTGGCGATCATCAGCCGGGGGCGGCTCCAGGCCCTGGATGCCACGGAAAACCTCATTGCCCTCTTCTCCCGGCAGGAGTACGAACTCCGGGTGGAGGGGCCGGTGTCCTTCGGGGAGCTGAGCCGGTACGGCCGGGTCCAGGTCCTGGCGGAGGAGAACGGCGGCGTGGAGAGCGCCGGGACTCCCATTGGGCCGGCGGCCCAGGGCCATCCGGGGGCGGGGGTCACCCGGTTCCGGATCCTCCTTCCCGAGGCCGATGCCCTCTACGGGGTGATGGAGACCCTGCGCCGGGCCGGGGTGCGGATCCTCTCCATCGCCAAGCAGGAGCCGAGTCTGGAGGAGATCTTCCTCCAGGTGGTCGGCGGCCGGACCGGGCCGGGGGACCAGCCCGGTGCGGGGGATTGGCAGGACGTGGGAGATCGGCGGGACGGCGCCCGGCCCGGAGCGCTGTCCCAGGGAACGTCCCGCGGGTCCCGGGAGGAGGTCGCCGCCGATGACTAGCCACCTCACGAGCCATCTCTACCTGCTCCTGGAAGAGATCCGCCGGCTGGTCGCCCTGATGCGCCGCTACTGGATGGACGAACTCTCCTTCGCGATCACCATCTACCTCTTGTTCCTGGGCGTGCTCTACATGGGCGGCGCCCTGACAGGGCAGGTGGTGCAGGAGCAGGCCAAGGCCGCCACCCTGGTGGGCATGCTGATGTGGCAGCTTTCCCTGGGCTCCATGTCGGTGTTGGGCTGGTCCTTCTACAACGAGGCCGCGGTAGGCACCCTGGAGCACCTCTACCTCAGCCCCTTCGGGGCGATCCGGGTCTTCCTCGCCCGGTCCGTGGCCAACTTCCTCTCCATGCTGGCGGTCACCAGCATCTCGGGCGCGCTGGCGATCCTGACCACTGGGGTCCGGCTGCACCTGCCGCCCCTGGAACTGGCGGTCATCCTGCCCGCGTCCGTCGCCGGCACCTACGGCTTTGGCTTCCTGATCGCCGCCCTCACCCTCACCTTCAAGCGAACCCAGCAGGTGATGCAGCTTCTGCAGTTCTTCTTCCTGATCTTCACCGGGGCGGCCGTTCCCCTGGAGCAGATGCACTGGAGCCTCCGGGCCTTTGGCGAACTGCTGCCGCGGTCCTTTATACAAATCTGACCCTCCCGCCAAAGGGGAAAGTATAAATCTATGTGTCGG
>QGUP01000613.1 GCA_003242505.1 Bacillota bacterium | reverse complement strand
TCCGGGCCCTCCGCCGGGCCCAGGCGGAGGCCACCGCGGCCCTCCGTCAGGCGGAAGTGGAGGCCGCCCGGCTCCAGGCGGAACTCGACGGGCTTACCCAGCGCCTCGCGGAGCAGCATGGCCTCAGTCCGGCGGAGGTGGCGGGCCGGGAGCTGGACGAGGCTCTGGTGCCCATGGCCCGGCAGCGGATCCAGGCCCTGAAGGAGGCCATCCTGGAGTTGGGGCCCGTCAATCCGTCGGCCATCCAGGAGTACGAGGAGGCCCGGCAGCGCCACCAGTTCCTCACCCAGCAGCGGGCGGACCTGGAGGAGGCCAAGGCCTCCCTCTACCGGGCCATCGCCGAGCTGGACCGGCGGATCGAGACCCATTTCCTCCAGGCCTTCCGGACCATCCAGCGGGAGTTCCAGCAGGTCTACCAGGAGCTCTTTGACGGGGGCCGGGCGGAGCTGGTGCTGGTGGACGAGTCCAATCTCCTGGAGACCGGGGTGGAGATCCAGGTCCAGCCGCCGGGGAAGAAGATGACCCCCCTCACCCTCCTCTCCGGCGGGGAGCGGGCCATGACCGCCATCGCCCTGCTCCTGGCCCTCCTCCGGGTGCGGCCCAGCCCCTTCGTGGTCCTGGACGAGGTCGAGTCGGCCCTGGACGAGGCCAACGTGGAGCGGGTGGCCCGGTACCTCAAGCGCTGGAGCGAGCGGACCCAGTTTATCTGCATCACCCACCAGCGGGGGACCATGGAGGCGGCCGACGCCCTCTACGGGGTGACCATGGAAGGCACCGGGGTCTCCCGGGTGGTCTCGGTCCGGCTGACCGAGGCCCAGAAGATGGTCGGGTAGGCTCGCTTTCATCCCAGGGAATTCGGAGCAGGGAGCGAGAGCATGGGCTTTTTCGAGCGGCTGAAGGCAGGGCTGCAGAAGACCCGGCAGGCCCTGGTGGAGCAGATCAACCTGGTGATCACCAGCGTCCGGAAGATCGACGAGTCCCTCTTCGAGGAGCTGGAGGAGGTGCTGATCCAGGGGGACGTGGGGGTGGAGACCGCGGCGGAGCTCGTGGACCACCTCCGGGACCTGGCCCGGCGCCGGCGGCTGGAGACCGCGGACCAGCTCCGGGAGGCGATCAAGGCCAAGGTGCTGGAGATCCTCGGCGACCCGGTGCCCATGGCGGAGAACCCCGCCGGCCCCACGGTGATCCTGGTGGTGGGGGTGAACGGGGTCGGCAAGACCACCACCATCGGCAAGCTCGCCCACCACTACCGGAGCCAGGGCCGGAGGGTGCTGCTGGCGGCGGCGGACACCTTCCGGGCCGCGGCCATCGACCAGCTCCGGATCTGGGCGGAGCGGGCCGGGGCGGACTTCATCGCCCACCAGGAGGGGGCCGATCCCGCCGCGGTGGCCTTCGATGCGGTCCAGGCCGCCCGGGGAAGCCGCCGGGCCGACGTGGTGATCATCGACACCGCCGGCCGGCTGCACAACAAGGCGCACCTCATGGAAGAACTCCGGAAGATCCGCCGGGTGGTGGAGCGGGAACTTCCCGGCGCCCCCCACGAGACCCTCCTGGTC
>QGUP01000612.1 GCA_003242505.1 Bacillota bacterium | reverse complement strand
AGAACAGCCGCTCCAACTCGTCGATCAGGGACCCGACGTAGGCCACCGCCTGCCGGATGGGCTCCGGCGAGGTCAGGTCCACCCCGGCCATCCGGGCGAGTTCCAGCGGGCGCCTGGTGCCGCCGGCCTTGAGCACCTCGACCCACCGCTCTGCCGCGGGCCGGCCCTCTTCCCGGATCTGCTGGGCCACCCGGGTGGAGATGGTGAGCCCCGCCGCGTAGGTGTAGGGGTAGAGGCCCATGTAGTAGTGGGGCTGCCGCATCCAGGTGAGGGCGGCCCCTTCTTCGATCTCCACGGTGTCGCCCCAGAACTCCTTGAGGATCGCGGCCTTGGTCTCGCTCAGGGTGGTGGCGGTGATGGGCTGGCCCGCCTCGGCCAGGGCGTAGATCCGCCGCTGCAGCTCCCCTTCCAGCAGGTGGGTGACGAAGTTATGGAAGTAGGTGCCAAGGAGGGTGGTGAGGATCCACCGGCGCATCCGGGGGTCATCGGTCCGGGCGAGGAGGTGGTTCGCCAGGAGCAGTTCGTTGAGGGTGGAGGGAGCCTCGATGAAGAAGGTGGTGGGCCGGTGGTTCACCAGCCGGTTGTACCGCTGGGCCAGGTAGAGGTGGCCGGCGTGGCCCAGTTCGTGGGCGAGGACGAAGGCCCCCCGCAAGGTGTCGGTCCAGGTGATAAGGATGTACGGGTGAGCGCCGTAGGGGCTGGAGCAGAAGGCCCCGGTGGACTTGCCCACGTTGTCCGCCCGGTCGACCCACCGCTCGGTGAGGGCGGACCGGATGACCTGGGTGTACTCCAGCCCGAGGACCTCCAGGGCCCCGAGGATCAGCTCCGAGGCCTCCTCGTAGGTGACCGGCGGGTTGTACTCGGGGTCCAGGGGGCTCTTCAGGTCGCAGACGTAGAGGGTGTCGAGCCCCAGGACGCGCTTCCGCAGCCGGGCGTACCGCCGCATGTGGGGCGCGAGCTCGTGGAAGACGGTGTCGAGGACGTTCCGGTAGACCTCCTCGGTCACCTGGTGGGGCTGGAGCAGCATGTGGGTGGCGGAGGGGTAGCCCCGGACCCGGGCCATAACCACGTTCTTCTTCACTTCGGTGGCAAAGGCTGCCCCAAGGGTGTGCTGATACCGGCGCAGCCCTTCCACAAAGGACCGGAAGGCCCGGCGGCGCAGTTCGGTGTCCGGATGGAGTTCGTAGCGGTCCTCATAGAGGGCCAGGGAGTTGGGCAGTTCGTTCCCTTCCCGGTCGGTGATGGGCTCCAGCTGGATGTCCGCCGCCTTGGCCCGCTGGTAGATGACGTAGGGCGCGTGGAGGACCTCGCTCAGGGCTGCCAGGGCCGCCTCGGTCTCCGGCGCCAGGGTGTAAGGCTTTCGCTCCAGGATCTCCTCCAGGGCCTTCCGGAAGTCGCCCAGCCTGGGCTCCTCCTGCAGGTACCGCTCCACCGTGCCGTCGGGCAGGGCCAGGATCTCCGGCTGGAGGAAGGAGAGGGCGGCCCGCACCTCCGCCTCCAGGGCGTCGGCCAGGATCAGCCGGTCGAAGTCAGGGGAACCCTCCCCTCCGCCCCGGCCCG
>QGUP01000159.1 GCA_003242505.1 Bacillota bacterium | reverse complement strand
GGTCGGCAGCCTTCGGTTCCTCGCCCAGGCGGGGCTCCCGGTGGACTCCCTGGCGGAGGCGGCCCAGCGGCTCGAGGAGGCGGGCCAGACCGTGGTGGCGGTGGCCGCCGGGGATGAACCGGTGGGCCTCCTGGCGGTGGCCGACCAGGTCCGGGAGGGGAGCCGGGCCGCGGTGGCGGCCCTGCGCCGGGCTGGGATCCGGCGCACGGTGATGCTCACCGGGGACAACCCGGTCACCGCCCAGGCCATCGCCCGGCAGGTGGGGGTGGACGAGTTCCGGGCCCAGCTTCTCCCGGAGGAGAAGGTCGCCGCGGTCCAGGACCTGGTGCGGCAGTACGGCCGGGTGGCCATGGTGGGGGACGGGATCAACGACGCCCCGGCCCTGGCGGCCGCGACGGTGGGCATCGCCATGGGCGGGGCGGGGAACGACGCGGTGCTGGAGACTGCGGACATCGTGCTGATGGCCGACGACCTGCAGCAGCTGCCCTTCGCCATGGCGCTTAGCCGGGCCGCGGCCCGGGTGATTCGCCAGAATGTCGCCTTCTCCCTGGGGCTGAAGGCCCTGGCGGTGGCCGCCGCCTTTGCCGGGTGGCTCACCCTGTGGCTGGCGATCCTGGCGGACATGGGGGCGTCGGTGCTGGTCACCTTGAACGGGATGCGGCTGCTCCGGTACCGGGGGGAGGCGCCCTGATGCCCGCCAGGCGGCTGCCTTGACGCACCTGTCCGTTGCTTTTCACAATGGGAGAGGCGGCGGCCTGTGTCGCGGCCTGAGGGCGAAGGTCTGGAGTCCGGCGGCCTGCGCCTGTGGCGGCCAGATCCGTGAATGGAGGCCGGTGCATGCGTCTTCTGCGGCCAGCGGAGTGGCACCCTTCCATCCATTCCATCGATGTGAAGGCCTTGCGGGCCCGGGGAATCCGGGCCGTCATGGTGGACCTGGACAACACCCTGGTGGCCTGGCGGTATCCCCGGCCGACCCCCGCGGTCCTGGAGTGGTTCGACCGGCTCCGGGCCGAGGGGATCAAGGTCTGCATCGTCTCCAACGGGGGCAGCCGCCGGGTGGAGGCCTTTGCCCGGCAGGCCGGGGTGCCCTTCATCGGCTCGGCCCGGAAGCCCCGCAGCCGGGGGTTCCGGCGGGCCCTGGCCCTGCTGGGGACGCGGCCGTCGGAGACAGCGGTGGTGGGGGACCAGCTCTTCACCGACATCCTCGGCGGGAACCTGCTGGGCCTCTACACCATCCTCGTCGCCCCGGTGTCCCGCCGGGAGTTCATCGGCACCCGGCTGGTGCGCGTGGTGGAGCGGCTGGTCCTGGGATACATGCGGCGCCGGGGGTACCTCGGGTCTGCCTGAGGGCCCCGGCCCGGGGGAGACCGGGGCGGACCCCCGGTCTTCTTTCTTTCTCTCCGCCCTCTCCGCCCGGGGCACAGCCGCTGCCGGCGTCCGGTCGGGGGCGGACCTGGTCGGGTGTCCCGGGGGCCCCTGGCCGGGCACCTTTGGGGCTTCTTGCCAGGGGCCCCGCAGGAATTCCGCCGGCCGGGCGTGAATCCCAATCAAGAAATTGCGGTTTGGGGGGTTGGGAATGCCGCTGATGGAGCCCTGGGGCAGTCATCCACGGCCTGTTGCCCTTCTGGGCTGGCCCGTGGCCCAGTCGATCTCTCCGGCCATCCACAACGCAGCCTTCGCGGAAGCAGGGGTGCCGGGGCAGTACCTGGCCCTGGCGGTCCCGCCGGAGCAGCTCCCGGACGCCCTCAGGGGCCTGGTGGCCCTCGGGTTTGTCGGGGCCAACGTGACGGTGCCCCACAAGGAGGCGGTGCTGCCCCTCCTGGACGAGGTGTCGCCGGAGGCCGCCCGGATTGGTGCGGTGAACGTC
Source organism: Bacillota bacterium (assembly GCA_003242505.1). GTDB lineage: Bacteria > Bacillota > Sulfobacillia > Symbiobacteriales > ZC4RG38 > ZC4RG38. Next base: position 3,588 of record QGUP01000159.1, on the reverse strand, counting down.
ATCGCGGTGCGGGAAGGGCGCCTCCTGGGCGCGAACACCGATGCCGCCGGTTTCCTGGCCCACCTGCAGCGCCTGGGCATCGATCCCGCGGGGATGCGGGCGGTCATCCTGGGCGCGGGCGGCGCCGCCCGGGCGGTGGCCTACGCCCTGGCCAAGGCCGGCATCCGGGAGTTGACGGTGTTGAACCGCACCCCGGCCCGGGCCGAGGCGGTGGCAGCCCTCGCCCGGGACGTGGCCCGGGAGGAGGGCCGGGACCTGCCGGTGCGGATCGGGCCCCTCGCCGGCCCCGACTGCCGGATCATCCTCAGCCGGGCCCATCTGCTGGTGAACTGCACGCCTCTGGGGATGGGCCCGCACCCGGCAGAGACCCCGCTGCCGGAAGGGCTGGGGGCGCTGCCGCCGGGGGCGGTGGTCTACGACACGGTCTACCGGCCGGAGCCGACCTGGCTCATCCGGGAGGCCCGGAAGATGGCCCTGGTGGCCGTGGACGGCCTGGGGATGCTGGTCCACCAGGCGGCCCTGTCCTGGACGGTCTGGTTCGGCCAGCCCGGTCCCCTGGCCGCCATGGAAGCCGCCGCACAGCGAGCCCTGGCCGCGGCCCGGACCGCGGGGGCCGCTGCGGCTTCGGCTGCACCTGCCCCGGGGCAGTAGGTACCGGACGGACGGCAGTCAAGCCCTGGCACGTGACAGTCGGGGCCTGGCGGACGGCCGTCAGGGCCTCACAGACGACCGTCGCGGCCTGACGGAAGGGGCTCTGGTCGGTGGCCTTCGGGGAGGAGCGGATACTCGTGTGGCAGGAAGCCGCCGGGGTGCTGCTGGGCGGCACCCTGGCCCTCACCGGGGCGGCGGTCTCGCCCCGGTGGATGGCCCGGCGGCCCCGGGCCTGGGAGGTGGGGGCCTGCGCCCTGGCCGGGGGGCTGGTGGCCCTGCTCGTTCTGAAGCGGGCGCCGGGACTGGGGGCGGCGCTTCCCCAGATCCTCCTGGCCGCGGTGCTGATCACCGCCAGCCTGGTGGACCTCCACGAGCGGATCATCCCCAACGAGCTGGTGCTGGTCACCGTGGCGGCCTGGCCGGTGCTGCACCTTCTGGCCCCCCGGTTCTCCTGGGCCTGGGCCCTGGGGGGCGCGGCCCTGGGCGGCGGGACCCTCCTCCTGGTGGCCCTGGCCTCCCGGGGCGGGATGGGGATGGGGGATGTGAAGCTGGCCGGGGCCTTCGGCCTCTACCTGGGGCTGTCGGAGACCTTCGTCGCCCTGGCGGCGGCCTTTCTCCTCGGGGGGCTGGTGAGCCTCGCCCTCCTCGCCCTGGGGGTGGTGGGCCGGAAGGACCACATCCCCTTCGGCCCCTTCCTGGCCGCCGGGGCCCTGGTGGGGCTGCTGTATGGGGATCCGCTTTTCCGGGTCCTGGGGTACTAGGACGCCGCCCCGGGCCTGCCAGGCAACGCCGCCCCGGGCCGGCCTATGAGGCAACGTCGCCCCGGGCCGGTCCGGGGCGGAGGAGAGGATGAGGGAAGGTGCTGCGCTACCTCACCGCGGGGGAATCCCACGGGCCGGGGCTGGTGACCATCGTCGAGGGGCTGCCGGCCGGGGTGCCGGTGGACCTGGAGGCGATCAACCGGGACCTCCGCCGCCGGCAGGGGGGCTACGGCCGGGGCGGCCGGCAGCGGATCGAGCAGGACACCGTCAGGCCCCTGTCCGGCCTGCGCCACGGCCGGACCCTGGGCAGCCCGGTGGCGTTCCTCATTGAGAACCGGGACTGGGTCAACTGGCAGGAGGTCATGTCCCCGGTGCCCGTGGCCGAGCCCACCGACCCCCGGGCGGCGGCGAAGGTGGTCACCCGGCCCCGGCCGGGGCACGCGGACCTGAGCGGGGTCCTCAAGTACGGCCACCGGGACGCCCGGAACGTCCTGGAGCGGGCCTCGGCCCGGGAGACCGCGGCCCGGGTGGCCGCAGGGTCCCTCGCCCACCAGTTCCTCCGGCAGTTCGGCATCCGGGTGGTGGGCTACGTGGTGGCCATCGGCCCGGTGGAGGCGGACCCGGCCCGGTACGCCGACCTGCCCCTGGATGAGCTCGCGGAGCGGGCCGAGGCGTCGCCGGTCCGGTGCCCGGACCCGGAGGCCTCGGCCCGGATGGTGGCGGCCATCGACGAGGCCCGGGCCGCGGGGGACTCCCTGGGGGGCGTCATCGAGGTGGTGGCGGTGGGGCTGCCGCCGGGGCTCGGCAGCCACGTCCACTACGACCGGAAGCTGGACGCGGCCCTGGCCCACGACCTCCTCTCGATCCAGGCGATGAAAGGGGTGGAGTTCGGCCTGGGCTTCGCCGCCGCCCGGCGCCGGGGCTCGGAGGTCCACGACCCCATCGCCTGGGACCCGGAGCGGGGGTACTGGCGGACCCGGAACCACGCGGGGGGCATCGAGGGGGGCATGACCACCGGGATGCCCCTGGTGGTGCGGGTGGCCCAGAAGCCCATCGCCACCCTCTACCGGCCGCTGCCGACGGTGGAGCTTTTCACCCACGCGCCCGCGGACGCCCGGGTGGAGCGCTCCGACGTCTGCGCAGTCCCCGCGGGGGCGGTCATCTGCGAGGCGGTGGTGGCCTTCACCCTGGCCCGGTTCTTCCTGGAGAAGTTCGGCGGCGACAGCCTGCAGGAGACCCGGCGAAACTACGAGGGGTATCTCGCCCAGTTGAGGGAGTTCTGATGGCAAACATCTATCTCATCGGCCCCATGGGGGCCGGCAAGAGCACCGTCGCCCGAACCCTGGCCACGCAGCTTGGCTGGGACTGGACCGACACCGATCTGGAGGTGGAGGCCGCGGCCGGCCGCCCCATCCCGGCGATCTTCGCCGCGGAGGGGGAGGAAGGCTTCCGGCAGCGGGAGGAGGAGGTCCTCGCCCGGGTGGCGGAGCGGGACGGCCTGGTGGTGGCCACCGGCGGGGGGATCGTCCTCCGGCCGGCCAACCGGGAGCGGATGCGGCGGACCGGCCGGGTGGTCTACCTCACCGCACCGCCGGAGGTGCTCTGGCGGCGGCTCACCCTGGGCCACGGCGTCTCGGACCGGCCCCTCCTCCGGGGCGAGGACGGGGAGGCCCGGCTGGCGGCCCTGGTGGCGGCCCGGGAACCCCTCTACCGGGAGGTGGCGGACCTGGTGGTGGATACCCGGGACCGGGGGCCGGCGGAGGTCGCGGCCATCATCGCCCGGTGGCTCGCCACCGAGGGCAAGGGGCACCCCGGGGGCGAAGCCAGGGGGCTGGGGGATGAGGCACCATGACCGCAAAGGCACGGGTTGAACTGGGGCCCCGGAGCTACTTCATCCACATCGGCCACGGGCTCCTGAGCCGGCTGGGGGAGCTGGTCCGGGAGGCGATCCCGGACCTCACCCGGGTGCTGGTGGTGGCCGATGCCGGGGCAGCCGCCTGGGCCGAGGCGGCCCTCCGGGCCCTCCGGGAGGCGGGGCTGCCCGCGGAGATGACCACCGTGCCCGGGGGAGAGCGGGGCAAGACCCTGGCGGTGGCCGCGGCCGGGTGGGAGGCGTGCCTGGATGCCCGCCTCGACCGGGGGTCCGCCATCGTCGCGGGGGGGGGGGGGGCCCGGG
>QGUP01000611.1 GCA_003242505.1 Bacillota bacterium | reverse complement strand
ACCGTGGAGAACTACCGGAAGCTGAAAGAGGCCGGCATCGGCACCTACATCCTCTTCCAGGAGACCTACCACAAGCCCACCTACCTGAAGATGCACCCCTCGGGGCCCAAGCACAACTACGAGTGGCACCTCACGGCCATGGACCGGGCCCAGGAGGCGGGGTTGGATGACGTGGGTCTGGGGGTGCTCTTCGGCCTCTACGACTACCGGTACGAGGTGGTGGGGCTCCTCCTCCACGCCCGGCACCTGGAGGAGAAGTTCGGCGTGGGCCCCCACACCATCTCGGTGCCCCGGCTCCGGCCCGCCCAGGGGGTGGACCTCAGCGAGTTCCCCTACCTGGTCTCCGACGAGGAGTTCAAGAAGATCGTCGCGGTGCTGCGGCTGGCGGTGCCCTACACCGGCATCATCCTCAGCACCCGGGAGACGCCGGAGCTCCGGCGGGAACTCCTCCGGCTGGGGGTGAGCCAGATCAGCGCCGGCTCCTGCACCGGGGTGGGGGGCTACCACGACGCCATCGCCGGCCGGAACACGAGCCAGTTCGAAGTCGGCGACCACCGTCCCCCCGACGAGGTGCTGCGGTGGCTCTGCGAGGAGGGTTACCTCCCGAGCTACTGCACCGCCTGCTACCGCCGGGGGCGGACCGGCGACCGGTTCATGCGCCTCGCCAAGACCGGCCAGGTGAAGAACCTCTGCCAAGCCAACGCGCTCATGACCTTCCAGGAGTACCTGGAGGACTACGCCTCGCCGGAGACCAAGGCGATCGGGGAGCGGGTGGTGGCCATGCACCTGGAGAAGATCCCCAACCCCAAGGCCCGGGAGGCGACCCGGCAGCGGCTGGAGCGGATCAAGCAGGGGGAGCGGGACCTGTTCTTCTAGAACTCGACGGGGACCTGAGTAAACGGGAACCGTTTCCTGAAAGCGACATGTGTTCTCGAAAGCAACATGGGCGGAAGGGCTGCCGCCGCTGGCAGTCCCCTCCGCCCTTTCCGGTTGTCGCCCTGGCCCGGCCTGTCCAGCCTTCGCCCTGCGCGCCCATCCCGGTTTTCGCCCTGGCGCCGGGTCCGGGCCATACTAACCCCCAGGAGGGGGATCCGCTGTGCGTGAGCGGGGACCACGGGTCTGGCGCCGGCCGGACCTGATCCAGGAACTGATCCAGACCAAGCAGGAACTGGCCCGGGAACTCGAGGTCAACCTGAAACAGCTGCGGGCTGTCCTCCAGGAGGGGCAGCGGATCGCCCGGGAACTGGAGGCCGTCCTCAAGGAGACCCAGACCCCGGCGGCCCAGCCCGGCGGCAGCCCCGCAGGGAAGGGCCCCGGCCGGGACCAGGGGGCCGCCGGTCGGGGCCAGGGAAAGTCCTAGTGGCACACCGCGGGGCCCGGGGCGATGAACTGGCGCAGCTCATCCCCGGTGATCGCCTCCCGGTCGGCCAGGGCCGCCGCCACCCGCTCCAGCGCGTCCCGCCGGCTGGAGAGGTACTCCCGGACCGCCGCCTCCTGCTCCCGGAGGATGGCCCCGACCGCCTCCCGGTGCCGGGGGGCGTCCGGCTGATCCCGGTCCACC
>QGUP01000158.1 GCA_003242505.1 Bacillota bacterium | reverse complement strand
GCCCCGCCCGCGGCCGGGTCGACGCTGCCGTAGGGGGGCGAGGGGGCCGGGCCCAGGGCGAGGCACCGGCGGAAGGCCGCCGCCGCCTCCTGGTGCCGGCCCAGCCCCTGGGCGGCGAGGCCCGCCAGGTAATGAAGGTCCGTGTAGTCCGGGTACCGCTCCAGTTCCGGCCCCAGCCAGGCCAGGAGGTCCGCCCACCGCCCCTCCTCCGCCAGCGCGGCGGCGAGGCTCTTCACTAGCTTCGGGCGCCAGGCCCGGTCCGGGGGAGCCAGGCGGCAGGCCTCTTCCAGGTACGGCAGCGCCGCGCCGGCCTCCCCCTCGGCCAGGTGCTCGACCCCCAGGAGATAGAGGAGGAAAGGATCGTCGGGCGCCTCCGCCCGCATCCGCTCCAGCATCCGCAGGTTCCGGCGGTGCTTCTCCCGGCGCCGCCGCACCGCCGGCTGATACCCCCGGTGGAGGATCCGGAGGGGGCTGGGCTCCAGCCGGGCCCCGGGGCGGGCGGCCAGGATGCTCGGGGCGATCTGCTCGTGAAAAGCCCCGGCAAACCGGTACTCCGGCCGGTTGCGGAAGAGCCGGAGTCCGGCGGTCTCCTCCTGGGGAGGGTGCGGCCCCTCCCCGAGGAAGTTGACGATCCGGACCAGATACCCCTCCACCTCCGGGCGGGCGAGGAGCCCCGGCAGCGCCTCCCGGCCCTCCGGGCCGAGCTCTTCGTCGGCGTCGAGGACCAGCACCCACTCCCCGCCGGCCTCGTCGAGGCTCCGGTTCCGGGCGGCGGCAAAGTCGTCCGCCCAGGGCTGATGGAGCACCCGGGCCCCGTACCGGCGGGCCACCTCGGCCGTCCCGTCCCGGGAGCCCGTATCGACCACCACGATTTCGTCTACCAGGCCCCGGACGCTCTCCAGGCACCGGGGCAGGTTCTCTTCTTCATCCCGGACGATCATGCACAGGGACAACCTGACCAGCGCGGCCACCTCCGTCGCACCCGAACAGGGCTCGGGCCAGCCATCTCACCGCCCGGCTCCGGGCATGCCCCGGCCGGTTCCCGGTAAGCCTCGACCGGTCCCCGGGAAACCCCGACCGGAAAGCCGGACCCGGACCTTGTGGGGCTTCGGCGGGAACCCGTCTTGATAGGTGACAGCCCGGACGTTGAGCCCCTTCCCCGGCGGTCGGTGCGCCGGCCTCCCCCCCTGGGGGGCCCCGGGCTCGCCCGCGTCGACCGGCTCCGCCGTCGCCGGCGCAGGCTGGCCCGCCGCCGCCGGCGGCTGACCGGCTGCTGGAGGCTGCTCACCGGCCGCCGGGGGCTGCTCACCGGCCGCCGGGGGCTGCTCACCGGCCGCCGGAGGCTGGCCCCTGGAGGCGGGAGCGCGCTCCTCCGCCCCCGGTGGCGGCTGCCGCCGGCCCCCGCCCCACTGGGGACCGCCGCCGCCCCGGAGGGGCAGCACCACCGCCTCCCGAGCGGCCTCCCTCCAGCCCCAACCCCTGGCCAGATGCCACGCCAGCCAGCCGCCGGCCAAGAGGGCCAGGGCCCACCACCCGGGCGAGGTAGACCCGGAGGTCAGGAAGCCCACCGCCAACCCCAGCAGGAACCCGGCCACAGCCGTCTCCAGGATCCCTCGCTGCATCGCCACCACCCTGTCGCCGACATGGTAGTACAGCATATTTCCGCGCCGGAGGCGTGGCACACAGTGGACGTAAACGTATTATGTTACCAGGGTGGACACCACCCACCTCCAGAAGGGGGTCTCGGATCAGGGTGAGCGAGATTAAGGACCTTCAGAATCCGCCTCCTGCGATAGCCGGAGGCCAGGAAGAGCCCGTCTGCATCCTTGCCCCCACCGTGTCCGGTCTGGGCGAGACCGAGGTACTGGAGCGGATCGTCATCGACCTGCCGGAACTCGTCCTCGCCGCCATCACCGCCGGCCTGCTGCCCGCGGGAACCACCAACGTCATCGAGGCGGTGACCCTGGTCAAGCGGGTCACCATCACCGAGTGCGAGGTCTTCACCAACAAGGTCCTCCTGAACGGCGTTCTGCACAAGGACCTCCTGCTCAAGGTCGGCGCGGAGACGCCCATCGACGTCGCCGATGTGCTGCTCACGCCCAACGACTGCGCCCTGCAGCTGGTCGCTACCCTCGACCTGGTGATCGACTGCCCCTTCGGCGCCTGCATCACCGTTCCGGGGGCGTGCCCGGGCGACCGATGCGAGGTGGAACTGGCCTGCGTCGATGCCGAGCGGGACCTCCTGATCGACACCAACGGCGACGGGGTCGCGGACCAGCTCGAGGAGAAGGTCTGCATCCTCCTGCGGGTGAAGACCATCCGGAACCAGCAGATCACCGTGCAGCCGGTCACCAATATTTGCCCGGAGTTCACGCCCCAGCCCACTTGCCCCCCGCCGAGCCCGTGCCTCCAGTTCCTGCCCAGCAGCACCTTCGTGAGCCGGTAGACCCCCTGGGCCGTCGGGGCACCCCAGGGCAGCAAGCTGCAGCCACCGGGACCTCCATCGGGGCGCCGGGCCGGACCGCGCCGGGAGGGGGGCAGCCGCCCCCCTCCATCCGCGGTCGGCCGCGCCGATGGCCAGGGGCTACATCTGCCGCCTGCCGCCGGCCCAGCCGGGCCCGTCGCAAAGGGCTGCGTCTGCCGCCGGCCCGGCCGAGCCGGACCGCCGGAGCAGGCGCAGCCCTGGTCGTCTTCCTCAGCCCGGTTCTTTCTCTCCGCCCGCCTCCCACACAAACCGGAAGGCGTCCGCGACCACGAACCCGGGGTGATCGGTCCACCGGCTGACCGCGACCGCCCAGTAATCCCCCTGGGGGAAGGAGAAGACGCCCAGGGGCACCCAGCGGCCGCCACCGGTCCGCTGGTCCAGATGGATCACCTGCACCCCCTCGGCGGTGAACAGGGCCACCGGCACCGCCGGGTTGTAGGCCCGGGCGGAAGGGTACCAGGTGTAGACCCGGTACCTCCCCGGCGCGGGAATGGGCACCCGGAACCAGGCGGCATCCCGGACCGGAGCCGGCCTGGCCAGGTGGTAACTGGAGCCGTACCGGAGGGCGTTCCAGTTGCTCGCCCGCCACTGCCCGCCGGCAAAGAACCGGTCCGCCATGGTCGAATCCACGATGATGCCCGAAGCCCTTTGCAGCCGCTCCAGGTACCGGTCCCAGCCCCAGGTCGGGGGCAGCGGCGGGTCCGGGCACCCCGGCACCTCCCCGGCGGCCAGGACGTGCTGCCGGTCCCGGGGGATGCCATAGCGATCGCAGATTTCCCGGACGAGGGTGGCTGAGGCCGCCCACAGGGCTGTGTCCGGCGACACGCCGACCCCGGACGGAAGCTCATGGGCAATCACGATCCCCTGCTCCACCCAGTGGGCCTGGCCGGGGAAGATGGCGATGTCCTGCTCCCGGACCATCTGGGTGATCTCGCCGTCCTGCCAGCGGATCACGTAATGGGCGCTCTCCCCGGTCTCCGGCTGCTGGTACCGGGCGATCTCCTGGTCGTAGGACCCTCGGGTCAGCCGGAGGATCACGTACCGGATCGGGGAGACCGCGGGCCGCTCCCCGGGACGAACGTTCTCCGGCGCGGCGGGAACCCACCGGACCCTGCCCTGGGCCGGGGGACGCAGGGGCGATTCCGGACCCGGCGGGGTCTCCGGGGAACCCGGCGCAGGCGGCGGCCCGTCACCGCCGGCCGGAGCCGGAACTGGCGCGATCGGCGCCTCTCCAGCCGGATCCGGTGTTCCGGTTCCCACCGGCTGGGATGGGGGACCGGTGGGCACCTGGGGAGGGCCGGGCTCGGGACTGGCTCCCCTGCCCCGCTTCTTCCGACCGCGCCTTCGTGCCGGGCGCAGACTGGGGAACTTCACTCGCCCATCCTCCCTTGGCAACGTGGGGGTGGCGGTAGTATGTTATGTTAACCCGTGCCCCCGGGTGCCCGGACCCGGACCAGCGGGATCCAGGAGCCGGTCGCCGGGAAGGAGGGATCGTGGCCCGGTTCGAGGGCCCCTGCTGCCCGGATGCAGACCCGGGAGCCGGCCGGGGAGCGGGGAGCGCCAACGGCGCGGTCCGGGGAAGCAGCGCAAGGCCGGCGATCACCCGCGAGTCGGGCAGCCCCATCGACGGAGGGCCGGGCACCAGCCCGGGAGTGGAGGGCAGAGCGCCTGCCCGGTGGGGCGCCCCCGGCCCCGGGGGCGGCTTCTTTTCCTGCCCTGCGCCGGACCTCTTCTCCTCCCCGGCGCTGGACCTCTCCTCCTCCCAGGCACTGGACCTCGCCTCCTCCCCGGCGCCGGGGCGAGCGGGCCCGGCCCCCCCGGACGTGGTGTGGTTCACGACCCGCTCGCCGCCCCCCAGGTACCAGGTCCAGGTGTAGAGGGGCTCCCGGGCCGCGGATTCTGCCCCTGCACCCTCTGCGCCCTCTGCGCTGCGAGGAGGCTCCGGCCGCCGGGGCCGCCCCGGGCGGAGCCCGGCGGGAGGCACCGTGCTTCCCCGCCGCTGCCCGTCCAGACCTTTAAGGATTGCTTCCAGGCCAGGCAGAACGGGGCAGGGCTCCAGGTCCGGCACCCTTGGCGGCAGCAATCCCCGGCTGAGCCCCAGGAAGATCGCCTCCGCCAGCGCCCCGGGGGTGACCGCCTCGGGGTCCCACTCACCGGACACCCGGATCTCCCCCCGGGGTCGCCAGGTCCAGCCCCGGGCCACAGGAGCCGCCGGCCGCCCGGTGAGCCGCCCCACGGCCCGGGCGATGGCCTCGGCCAGCCGCCGGGCCCGGGGCCACAGTGAAGCCACATACGCCACCCGGAGGGTGGCGGGAACGCCCTCCGGTCCCGGCCGGAGGTCCAGTTGCAGGACCAGCGGGGCGATCCCCCCGGGCCGGGAGAGAACCACGGCGCCAGCCCCCTCGAGCCGCCGCTGGAGGGATGCCGCCAGTTCTGCCAACCCGGGGAACTTCGCCAGGGCCCCAGGGGGCTCCGGGAGAACAACCCGCCGGCCCGCCAGGGGCGAATCGATGTAGAGGGCCTCATCCTCCCGGTGCCAGCAGACCCGCACCCCCAGGCGCTGCGCCGCATTCCAGAGGGCCGGCAGGGCCGCCGGCGGAACCCCGGGGAGCTTCCACCCCCGCACATAGACGTCCACGACGCCACCTCCCCCGACCGCCCACTTCATCTTACCGCCCCGCCCCCGGCGGCGCTTCCTTGCCTGGGCCGATGCTCGCTGCTATCATGGGCATGCGAGGGGGTGATCCTATTAATGAAAGTGACGGTTCCGATCCCCGTGAAAAAGGTCTACGAGATGAAGGGCCCAAAACGTGTGCAGGATATTCTCAAGGAATTGGGCCTTCCTTATGAGTCGGTCATCGTCATCTACCAGCAGGACCTGCTGACCCCAGACGCGGTCGCTTATACACATCTCAGAGAACACGAGACAAGGAAGGATCTCGAATGAAGTCTTCTGCTTGAAAAAAAAAAATCCCTACTATATATATA
>QGUP01000610.1 GCA_003242505.1 Bacillota bacterium | reverse complement strand
AGGTAGTCCCCGGCGACGAGGGAGTAAGTCCAGGCGGCCACCACCGCGCCCGGCTCCGGGGGCGAGCCCGGGGCCCCGGGCACCAGGGCCAGGTCCCCGGCCCCCTCCGCCAGGGCGGCCAGGGGGTCGTCGGCGGCCTGGGTGACCACCTCGAGGTCCGGCCACCGGGCCTGCCACTCCCCGGCCAGAGCCTGGGCGAGCCCGGCCGCGGCCGGGGTGTGGAGCAACCCGAGGGGGCCGGGGTGAGGGGCCGCCGGCCTGCCGGGGACGCCGGGCCGGGCGCCGGGCCCGGCGGGGGTGCAGCCGGCGAGCAGGAGGGGGGCAAGTACGAAAAGGATGCAGGCCGGGCGGGGGATCCGGCGGCCGGCCGCCGGCCGCCGGAGGGCCCGGAGGCGGGGGAGCATGGGGATCCCTCCTCAGTCATACCGTTAGGGGGAGATACAACCGGGGGGTAGCCGCCATGGGCAAGAGGGACTGGCGGGACCGGCTCACCAGCCTGCTGGACCTGCCCGGCGACCTCCTCCGGGACCTCGCCCGGGTGACCCTGGTGGGCGACCAGCACCTGGCGGTGGAGAACCACCGGGGCCTGGTGGAGTACACCGGGGGCCGGGTGGTGCTCCGGACGCCCCAGGGGATGCTGGCGGTGACCGGCAACGACATGGTGATCCGGCAGATCACGGCCGATACCGTGGTGCTGGCCGGCCAGGTGACGGGGCTGCAGTTTCTGGGCGAGTCGCCAGGGTAGTCGCCGGGGGGCTTGTCCGCCCCCAGGGGGCAGCCCACCTCCCCGGGGAAGGAGGCAGGCCGGTGCTGCTCGGGCTCTGGCGGTACCTCAGCGGAACCCTCGAGATCGCCATCGAGGGGGCCCGGCCCGAGACCCTGGTCAATCTGGCGGTGGCCGAGGGCCTGGACCTCTGGCACCTTGAGCGGCGCCCGGGCCAGGTCTGGGGCCGGATCCGGGCCTCCCACTTCCGGTACCTGCGCCCCCTCTGCCGGCAGGCCCGGTGCCGGGTGCGGATCCGGGGCCGCCGGGGCTGGCCGTTCCTGCAGCGGCGGATCCGGCGCCGGCCCTACCTGGTCGCGGGGGGTCTGCTCTCGGCCCTGGCCCTCGCCTGGGCCCTGGGGCACATCTGGGAGGTGGAGGTCCGGGGGGCTGCCCTCCTGGACCCCCAGGCGATCCGGGCCGAACTCTACCATCTAGGACTCCGCCCCGGGGCCTGGCGGTTCCGGCTCCGCCCGGCGGACCTGGAGCGCCGGCTGACGGAACGGGTGCCCGAGGTGGGCTGGGCGTCGGTCCGGCTGGAGGGGGTCCGGGCGGTGGTCGAGGTGCTGGAGCGCACCGCCTACCGGCCGCCCCCGGACCCGGGGCGGGTGGACCTGGTCGCGGACCGGGAGAACTGCGTGGTGGAGACCGTCGTGGTCTTCCAGGGGCAGCGGCGGGGGGGGGGGGGGGGGGGGGGTCGGCGGGGGGCGGGGGGGGCCCGGGGGGGGCCGGAAGGCTTCCCCCCCCCCCCCCACCCGGCGCCCCTTTCCCCGGAATGGGCGCCCACCCCCGCCAAACCCCCTG
>QGUP01000157.1 GCA_003242505.1 Bacillota bacterium | reverse complement strand
CCCCGTTCCCCCCCGGTCCGCTTGGTGTCACCCGCCTCCCGCCGGGCCTGCTCCCCGGCCCCCTCGATTTCCGGGCGCCGCCGGGCGAGGGCCCGGGCCAGACCGGGACCGTCGGCGGCCTCCTGGCCCGCGGCCTGGAGGATGGGCAGGACCGCGTCCCGGACCCGGAGCTTCAGGGCCTGGTCTCCGGGGGCATCGCTGTGGGCCAGGACCTGGAACCGGAGGGGACGGGACTCGAGACCGGACAGGGGAGCCTCCGGGCCGGGGACGGGGTCCGGTCCGCCGGCAACGCCGGCGGCGACGAGAAGGCCGGTGCCGGCCAGGAGCGCCGCGGCACCGGCCAGGGTCTTCCGATACCAGGGAGTGCGGAGGTACACGGGCTCACGGCTCCTCAGACGTACTTGCGCATGTGGCCCAGGGCCGCCTTCTCCAGCCGGGAGACCTGGGCCTGGGAGATGCCGATCTCCTCGGCCACCTCCATCTGGGTCTTGCCCTGGAAGAACCGGAGGGTCAGGATGGTCCGCTCCCGGTCGCTGAGCCGCCGGAGGGCCTCCCGGATGGCGATCTCCTCGAGCCAGGAGCTGTCCTGCTCCTTCTCATCCCGGACCTGGTCCATCACGTAGATGGGGTCGCCCCCATCCTGGTACAGGGGCTCGAAGAGGGAGACCGGCTCCTGGATGGCGTCCAGGGCGAAGACCACCTCCTCCACCGGCAGCTTCAGCTCGTCGGCGATCTCCTGCACCGTGGGCTCCCGGGAGAGCCGGGCCACCAGGTTGTCCCGGGTCTGCAGGGCCTTGTAGGCCACGTCCCGGAGGGACCGGCTGACCCGGATCGGGTTGTTGTCCCGGAGGTAGCGCCGGATCTCGCCGATGATCATCGGCACCGCGTAGGTGCTGAACCGGACGTTCTGGCTCAGGTCGAAGTTGTCGATGGCCTTCATCAGACCGATGCAACCGACCTGGAAGAGGTCGTCGACGTACTCCCCGCGGTTGTTGAACCGCTGGATCACGCTCAGGACCAGCCGCAGGTTGCCGGTGATGAGCTGGTCCCGGGCCGTCGGGCTGCCCGCGTGCATCTGGGTGAACAGTTCCCGCATCTGCGCGTTGGTCAGCACCGGCAGTTTGGAGGTGTTGACCCCGCAGAGCTCCACCTTGTTGATCATGCGCGACCCGATCCTCCCCCATCCCTTTCCGGGGTGCCGGGCTGAGCCCCGGCACGGGCTCGACCAGGGCAGGAACACAGGTGTGCAGAATTGTACAACCCTGATTATCTCCGTCAGCCATGGGGGTTATTCATCGAGAAGTAAGGAACTGGAAAACTCCGCCAGGGGAGGGACCGGGACCCGGCAGGGGTCATCTGGACGGAAGGATGCCATGGACGGAAAAAGGGCCTGAGGCCCGGCGGCGCGCCGGGCCTCAGGCCATCCCGGGGCTTTCAGGCCCCGGTGGAATCACCCTGTTCCGTTCGCTCGATGGGCACACCGTCCGGCGCCGGCGGCGCCTTGCCGCCCTGGTCGGTGTAGAGCCACCCGGCCTCGAGGAGGAGGTGCCACGGGGCGCCCGGGTCCAGGCGGCCGAGGGCCGACCGCTGGTCCGGGGTCAGGGTGGCCTGCAGGGCTTCCTCCCCCTGGGGACCGGAGGCCGCCGTAGCCTCGGGGAGCCCTGTCAGCCGGACGTAACCGCCCTGGCCGTCGGTCACCACCAGGTGCGCCCCGGACAGCCGCACACCCCCACCAAAGCCGATCCCGTAGAGGAGCAGGGTGCCGGTGGCCGGGTCGTATTGGACCCCCTTCGCCCGGGCCAGGGGCTGCAGGGCCAGGGACTCCTCCCGGGCCACGCCGGCGTCCAGGCTCCGAACCCAGCCCTCCTGGGCCCGGAGGGTGACCGGCGGCGTGCCAAGCCCCTGCGGGTCCTTGAGGGCCTCCTTCAGCTCCGGGGTGAGGGCGATCCGCACCTGGGTGGCGCTCAGGGAAGCGAAGGTCGCCTGGGCCAGGGAAAGGGTGCTGTTCCCCGCCTCCAGCTGGATCCTGCTCAGGTCCCAGTCGGCCGCCCGGGTGGGAAGCCCCGTGCCGAAGAGGATCAGTTGCCCGGCGGGCCAATCCACCTCGGCGGCGGTGAGGTCCGGCGCCGGGAGGGTGCTCCTCTTCACGTTGGCGAGGCTGAAGCCCCGGTGCTCATACCGGCCGCCCAGGGTCAGCCAGCCCACCTCCGCCTCCAGCTTCATCCCGGTGGCTCCCTGCAGGGCCTCGGCCACCGCCGGCGGCAGCCGCAGGGCGATCTCCCCGTCGCTCCGGGCCACCAGGGTGGCTTCCGCCAGGACCTTCCCACCCAGGTACAGCCGGCTGAGGTCCAGGGTCCCGACCCCGAGCCGGGCCCCCCGGATTACCAGACTTGCCGTGGCCGGGTGGAAGGTCGCCTGGGTCACCTGCGGCCAGGGCTGGAGGGGCAGCCCGGTGGTGCCGGGGGCTTCCCGGCCGTTGGGACCTACATACCAGCCGAAGTCCGCCCGGAGGACCGCCTGGGCCGCGGGGAACTGGCCGCTGTTGTTGATCCGGTCCCGGTCCGTCGGGGTGAGGGTCAGGATCAGGGTGTTGCCGTCCCACAGCGGCTCACCCTCAAGGCCGGTGAGGGTGTACCGGGGCGAGCCGTCGGCGTCCTGGATCGCCAGTCGGCGGGGTTCCACCCGGCCCTCCGGGTCGAGGAACCCCTCGGAAAGACGGAGGAAGACCTGCCCGGTCCGGGCATCATAGTACGCCGCCTGGAAGCCCTCGGACCGGACCACCTCCACTCCCGCTGCCGCCGGGGTCCGAAACCCGGCGGCGTCCTCCCCCCACCCGGGGGCCGCCTCCAGCCGGAGCCCCACGTGGGCGAGCCGGGCGGGGTCCTGGAGCGCCGCTGCGTCTGTCTTGGACAGGACCACCCGCAGCACCGCCCCGCCGGTTTGGACGGTGGTAGCCGGGGTGGTGAGGGTGTACCGCCGGCCGCTTCCGTCCACCAGGGTAAACTTCCGGGGATCCACCCGGGCGATGGTGTCCAGGCCGAAGCCCTCCAGCACCAGGGTCTGGTTGCCGGGGCTGTACCGGGCCTGGGTCAGCACCGCCGCCGGGGTCACCCGCAGCCCGGAGAACCCTCCGGCCTCCAGGCGCCGGTGGTCCACAAACCAGCCCTTCTCCCCGGACAGGGCGATCTCCAAGGCGCCCCCGCCCGGCTCGGGTTCCTTCTGCAGGGTGCTGAGATAGTCGTCGATGACCTCCCGGTCCGCCGGGCGCAGGGTGAGCCGGACCTCGCCTCCGGCGATCCGGTACGGGGTCGTCCGGTCCAGGGACCAGTCGGTGCCGCCGACGATGAGGGTCAGCCGCTCCGGTCGGACCGCAGCCCCCTTGGCGGTCTCAAACTGCCCCCGGATGACCAGCTCCCCGGCGGACCAGTCCAGGTGCACCCCCGCGATCTCGGCTTTCGGACCGGAGCGGTCGTAGACCACCTGCACCGCGCCGGAGAACGGGCTCACCTCGGCACCGTTGTCCAGCCGCACCTGGAGCCTGCGGGTGCCGGCCTTGCCGAGCTTCTCCGCGGGCAGGACAGCGGTGCGGTCCTCCTCAACCGGGCTGTTCAGGTATACCGGCCCGTCCTCCCCAACCCGCTCCCCGTCCACGTAGAAGAGCACCTTGACCGGGTCGGTGGCCTGGGGCTTGTGGCCCAGCACCACCTGCACCTGGTTGTCCAGGGCGGTGACGACCCCTTCCGTCTGGGTGACGTTGCCCCGGACCGTCTCGACGTCCGGCACCGGCGGGGCGCCGGTGACGGTTCGGACCGAGAACTCGGACTGCAACCCGGCCTGGCCGCCGACGATCACCCTGTACGTGTCCACGCCGGTTGCCTCGCCCATCACCCGGATGACTCCGGTCCCCTGCCCACCCCGGAGGCTGAGGGAGAGGCTGGCCACCGGGTTGCCCTGGGCGTTCACCAGCGCCGTCACCCCGGGGCCCTCGACCCGGGCCACGGTGACCGTGGCGTTCTGGGCGATGGGGTTGTCGTGCCTATCCAGGAGGACCACCTTCAGGGTCGCGGTCCGGGCGGGAGCCGCCTTCAGGGCAGCCGCCGCGGGGTCGCCGAGGTTCGGGTCAAGGGTGACCTGAATCCTGTCCAGCGGCCCGGGGTTGTACCGGATGCGGCCGGCCACGCCCTTCATCCCGGTGGCTCCGTCCGCGGGGCCCGCCAGGCCGGTGTCGTCGTAGGCCTTGCTCTGCCGGGACCGGCCCAGGGGCTCAATCTCCAGCAGGCCGGTGCCCAGGTAGCGGACGTACAGGTCCGCCACGCCGTTGACGGTGCGGGCCACCACCGTCCCCTCCGCGTCCCGGAAGGCCGGGGTCGCCTTGCCGTCCACCGGGCTGTAGCCCCCCACGGTGACCTGGAGCCGGTCCGGATCGCCGCCATAGGGCTGGCCGTCCACCCGGATGGCGACCTGGAAGGCGAACTGGCCGTCGGTGATCAGCCGCCCCTGCCGGTCCCGGGCCTCGATCCGCACCCGGACCTCGTCCCCGGCCTGGGCGGTGGCCACCTGGGGCAGGGCCACCAGTTGCCCGTCCCCGCCGGAGGAACCAGAGGTCTGAGTGCCGGGGGTCTCCGGCTGGGCCGGGGCCTGCTTCACCGCGACGGTGGCCGCGGTCACCGTCAGCCCCCGGGGCGCGATGCCCGTGAGCCGCAGGGTCCCCGCCCGATCTCCGGCCCGGAGGGTGACCGCATTCTGCGACCGGTCGGCGCCCGGCGGGATCACCAGCCGGTCGCCGCTCAATTCCCCGGTCCCGCTGGCCAGGGCCACCCGGACCTCCAGGGGCAGGCCCTGGTTGGTCACCGGCCGCCCCTGGGCGTCCTCCAGGTAGGCCCGGACCGCCGCGGTCTCATCGCCCCCCAGGGTCAGTTCCGCCGGCTCCGCCCGGAGGACCACCCGGGTGGTGACCCCGGACCGGAAGGCGACGGTGGTGTCCCCCGGCGCGATCTCCACCCGGTCCGGGGCCACCGCGGCAAAGGTCACCTCCCCCGGCACCGCGGTCCGGGCGGCAAAGAACGCGACGCCGCCCTGCTCCCCGAGGGGCTCTACCTCCACGTCGCCCCGGAGGCTGGTCACCGCCACCGGGGTGGTGTCACCGGCCACCGGCTGGCCGGCGGCGTCGACCCGCTCCACCCGGAGGATCACGGGGGTCACCCCGTCCGCGGGCGCCCCGGGGTTCCAGGGGGTGATCCGCAGCCCGGCCACAGGCCCGGGCTGCCCGATCCGCACCGGCGCGGGGAGGACCGGGGCTTCGGCTCCGCCGCCGGAGAGCCGCCCCCGCACCTCCGCCGCCCCGAAGGGCGCCACAGGTCGGACCACCGCCGTGCCGGAGGACTCCCACCGGCCCGCGGGGATGGTCAGGGGGCCGCCGAGGACCGCCACCACCCCGGGGTCGCTGCTCTCCAGAAAGACCGTCAGGGACGCGGCCACCGGGAAGG
>QGUP01000609.1 GCA_003242505.1 Bacillota bacterium | reverse complement strand
GGGCCGCTCGTGTTAAGGGGGCGGTGTGGGGTGGCCAACCAGGCGCAGGTTCTGAAGCAGAACACGGTGGACGTCGTCGCGGCCCACGTGCGGAAGCTGCAGGAGAGCGGGGAACTGCAGCTTCCGCCCAACTACTCGGCGGCCAACGCCCTGAAGGCCGCGTGGCTCATCCTCCAGGAGACGAAGAACAAGGACGGCCGGCCGGTCCTGCAGGTTTGCACCCGCGAGTCGATTATCAACGCCCTGCTGGACATGGTGGTCCAGGGGCTCAACCCCGTGAAGCGCCAGTGCTACTTCATCGCCTACGGCAACCGGCTGGTCTGCCAGCGCAGCTACTTCGGGAGCATGGCCCTGGTGAAGCGGGTCATCCCTGACGCGGAGATCTGGTTCGGTGTCGTCTACGAAGGCGACGAGTTCGAGTACGAAATCGACCGCGGCCACAAGCGCATTCGCAAGCACGTCCAGAAGGTCGAGAACGTCAAGCCCGACAAGATCCAGGCTGCCTACTGCGTCATCGAGCGCGGCGACGGCAAGCTGGTGCACACCGAGATCATGACTATCGACCAGATCCGGCAAGCGTGGAAGCAGGGCCAGTCCTACCGCGAGAACGGCGACGGCACCCACCAGAAGTTCCCGGACCAAATGGCGATGAAGACGGTGGTCAACCGCGCCTGCAAGTACGTGATCAACTCCTCCAGCGACGACTACCTGTTCCTGCACCACTTCAACCGCGCCGATGAGGAAGCTACCGAGGCCGAGATGGAGGCCGAGGTGGCGGCCAACGCCAACGGCCGCGTGATCGACGTCGAGCCCCGGGCGCAGGCCGAGGCGGAGGATGCCGGCGCCGAGGACGAGGCCGAGCCGGAGGTGGAGGCCGAGCCCGAGCCGCCCGCCGACGAACCGCCGGCCAACGGCAAGGTCGCGGCCGGGGCGGAGCAGCTGAGCGTGGGGCCGGGGTTCTGAGATGGAGATCCAGATCCGCGTGCTGGCCTCGAGCAGCCGGGGCAACTGCTACGTGATCACCGACGGCCGGACGCAGCTCCTCCTGGAGTGCGGCATCCGGTTCCGGGACATCCAGCGGGCCCTGGGGTTCCGGGTCTCCAACCTCGCCGGCTGCCTCCTGAGCCATGAGCATGCGGACCACGCCAAGGCGGCAGGGGACCTGATGCGGGCCGGAGTCGACATCTACGCCAGCCAGGGCACCATCCAGGCCCTGGGCCTCTCCGGGCACCGGCTCCGGCCCGTCAGGGCCCACCACCCGTTCACCGTCGGCACGTGGACGATACTCCCGTTCGACGCCGTCCACGATGCCGCGGAGCCCCTGGGGTTCCTGCTGGCGAGCCGGGCAGGCAAGGTCCTGTACCTGACCGACACGGCCTACTGCAAGTACCGGTTCCAGGGGCTCACGCACGTGATGGTCGAGTGCAACCACTCGTTGGCCTTGCTCCGCGAGAACGTCAAGGCCGGCGTGATCCCGCTGAGCCTAAAGAACCGGATCATCCGCAACCACATGAGCCTGGAGCGCGTGCTGGACCTGCTTCGGGCCAACGACCTGCGCCAGGTACGGGAG
>QGUP01000608.1 GCA_003242505.1 Bacillota bacterium | reverse complement strand
ATTGGTTTCTTATGGTTTGTAAAAAAGTTTTGCGACCAATTTTTTTCTCTTCAATTAGCGGCGACCCCCAAAATTCGCCCAAAATGGATCCTGCGACCCCTTCGGTTGTGTAAAGACACACTGCCCCCGCCGTGCCACATTATTTATTGAGTGAGCGCTCACTTAATAAAATCCCATCCGCCCGGGCCTCGGGCGGAGGGTCGCCGCCCAGGGGGCCGGACAGAGGGCCGAGGAGGTGTCGCTGGTGGATAAGTCCCCCACGGGTGGGGCCCCCGCGGATGAGTCCACCATGGACCAGCCCCCCGTGCACAAGTCCGCCATGGACAAGTCCCAGTCCCGACGGCGCCGGCGGGGGCGGCCCCCCTTTACCCCCGAGGAGGTGGCAGCCCATCGCTACCGGATCCTGGGGGCGGCGGTGGAGGTCTTCGCCTGGTACGGGTACGAGGCCACCACCCTGGCCGCCGTGGCTGAGGCGGCTGGCATCAGCCAGGGCCTGATCCTCCGTTACTTCGAGAGCAAGGCCTCGCTCTTTATCGAGGCGATCCGGGAAGGGCTGGTCCACTTCCAGGCGGTCCGGCAGTCGGCCCTCGCCCCCGCCGGCCCTCCCCCGGAGCGGCTCCGCCGCTGGGCCGATGCCATGGTCCGCAGCCAGGAGGAGGCCTTCAGCTACAGCCGGCTGGTGATGCAGGTGCTGGGCGCCCCGGGGGCCCACCCACCCGAGTGCCTGCCGATGGTCCTTGAGTTCGGCGAGACCGAGGCCGGCTGGCTCCGGCACCTGCTGGTCCAGGCGGGGCGGCCGGAGGTCCGCGCCTGGTACCACGCCTGGCTGGCCGTCTCCACCCTTTGGGGCAGCCGGATGGTGATGGTCCGCTACGACTGGCAGGACCCGATGCCCTGGACCCAGTTCCTCTACGAAGAGCTCTGCCGGCAGCTGGAGGTGCCGCCGGACCCCCGGCCCGAGCCGACACCGCTGCCTTCCCTGCCCTGGCAGCCGCCCCGGGGGCTGACCCCCTGGAGCCGGCCTGAGAGCCTACGGAGGAGGTAACCCCATGGCAATCCCCGCCTACGAAGTGCGGGACCTGTTCAAGCGCTACCGGCCCGACGGGCCGCCGGCCAACGCCGGCATCACCCTCGAGATTCGGGCCGGGGAGGTCTTTGGCCTCCTGGGCCCCAACGGGGCCGGGAAGACCACCCTGGTGCGGCAGCTGGCCGGGCTGAGCCGCCCCACCAGCGGCGCCATCCGGCTGTTCGGCCATGACCTCACCCGGGATCCCCAGGTCGCCAGCCGGTACGTGGCCGTGCAGCCCCAGGGCGTGGCGCTGCCCATCCAGGCCAGGCCCGGGGAACTGCTGGAACTCACCGGCCGGCTCCGGGGGCTGCCCCCCGCCGCGGCCCGCCGGGAGGCCGAGGCGCTCCTGGAGGAGTTCCACCTCGCCCCCCACCGGCACAAGCGCCTCGCCACCCTCTCCGGGGGGCTCCGGCGGCTGGTCTCCATCGCCGCCACCCTCATCGGCGCCGGCCCGGGCTTGACTTTCGATGAGCCGACAAACACCCTTGACCCCTTTCTTTT
>QGUP01000607.1 GCA_003242505.1 Bacillota bacterium | reverse complement strand
ACCGCCGGGCGGCAAATCGGAGGGCCGCAGGCCCAACCCGACAGGGGTTGGGCCTGCGGCCCCTGGCGTCGGAGCCGGCGCCGGCGGCCGGGCCAGCCGGAAAGGGCGGTCTCAGGACATCCGCAGGAAGGACTCCAGGAGTTCCTCCGCGGCCTTCTCGCCCGTACCGCCCTCCCGAATCTCCCTGGCAATCCGGACCCCGAGTTCGCACCCCAGCAGCTTCAGGGCGGCCCGGCTGACCGCGGACTTGAGGGCGGCCATCTGGACCAGCACGCTTTCGCAGTCCGAGCCCTCCTCGATCATCCGGCGGATGCCCCGGACCTGGCCTTCGATGCGGCTAAGGCGCCTGAGAATCTCCTCGACGGCTTCCGGATTGGCCGCGCGCACATCCAAGGCTGCCCCCCCCGCGCGGGCACCCGGCGGGATCAGGACGGGGGCCGCGGGCCCCGGAGGTGTTGCTCCCGGAAGATGGCCGCCGGGACGGCCCGTGCGAACTGGACCACCCCGCCGTTGACCACGGTCTTCGGCACCCCGTAGACCTGGTACTCCCGGGCGAGGTCGAGGAAGGACTGCGCGTCCACCATCTCGCCCACGACGTTGGGGTTGAGCATGGCCATCTGGTGAGCCAGGCGAACCGCCCGGGGACAGTGGGGTCACGTCGGGGTGGAGAAGACCATGATGTGAACCGGCTCGCCGATGGCGGCCACCTTTTCCGCGGTGGCGGGGGACAGCAAGGGACGCTTCGCCCCGAGGTCGAGAATGTCCTCTAGCAGAACGGAGAACTCGTACCCGCCGACCATGCCGGAGAAGACCACGCCCCGGTGCCGGCCCTCCCCGTCCAGGAGCACCAGAGCCGGATACCGGGCGAGGCCCAGGGCTGCCGCCTCCGGATCCGAGGCGTCCAGGGCCCGGTACTCCAGGTAGTCGGAGATGCTGGCCAACTCCTGGGCCAGGCTCCGCAGGAGCTCGCTGTTCTCCTTCTCCTGGGGGTCCGAGGCGTTCTCCCGGTGCACCACCAGGAGGGTGACCTTCTCCCGCATGGGCCGGAGCCGGCTGGCGACCTGCAGCCGCACGTTGGGCGAGAGGACGGCCAACGGTCTCCCTCCTTTGCCGCCAGGTTCCAACGAGACTCGAACCGAATACCATCAGGGGTATCTGCATCCATACCTTACCCCGGTGGCCCGGCCTTGTCAACACCCTGCCGGGCCTTTTTCTCATGTTGACAGGCGTGGAGCCGAACCAATTCCAGGCCCCGGGGGCCGGGAGCCCCGGCGATCCGGCGCTCCCGGTCACCCATCCCGGGTGGGGTATTTCCAGTCTGCCCCGGGCTGGTCGGCTTCATCCGTCCGGCCCCCCTCCCGCGGGTTCCTCTCCATTCCCCCTCCTCCCCCAGCAGGAGTTGCCCAATTCGACGGTAAAATTCATTTAGCGAGTATCTTTGATCGACTGTGGCGGCTCCTGCCCCTGGCCTTGGGGGCCGAACCGGCGCCGCCGGGCTGCTTGGGGGCAGGGGGACAAATCCCGAATCCCAAAGGGGGGGATTCCCAGGGGCGGTCCTTTAAAAAAATATA
>QGUP01000156.1 GCA_003242505.1 Bacillota bacterium | reverse complement strand
TGAACGCGGAGGTGGCGGTGAGCCTCAACGGAAAGGTGGTCTGGACGGGGACGATGGCGGTGCCGGCGGGGGGCCGGGTGAGCAAGACCCTGGAGTTCTTGCCGGGGCCCGGGGGGACGACGATGACTTTCACCGGGGTGGTGGACCCGGCGAACACCATCGCCGAGGCGGACGAAGAGAACAACCGGCACACGGTCCAGACCCGGGTGTTGCGGGACGAGCAGTTGCCTCCGCCGCCGGTGCCGGACAAGCTGGAGGCGTGGCTCATCGGGGGGTAGGGGCGGCGGGAGTTCGCCACACCACACCTTGGGCAACGGCCGGCCGAGGCTCGGGCGAGGAGCCTCGGCCGGCCTGCCTCGGCCTTCCTGGTGGCCGCCAGGCCAGGCCGAAACGGTTCCCGAAGGTGGTCCGTCCAAGTAGGCGGGGGTGGATCCCGATGCAGGTGCTGTCGCTTCTCCGGGTTTTGGCCCTTCTTCTGGGGCTGTTCCTGGGGATGTCGCCCGCCCACGGCCCCGCCCTGGACCAGCCCAGACCCGTGGCTCCGGTCCTCCGGGAAGGAGCCGCCCGGGAAGGAGAGATAGCGGTGCGCACCCTCGAGCGGGGCCAGTATTCCGGGCTCAAGGAACCGATGGTGCTGCTGGTGACCGATCCCGGGGAGTGGGAGGCAGTCTGGCGCCGGCACACCGCCGTGATGGCCAGGCCGCGGCCGGCCCCGGCGGTCGATTTCGGGCAGGAAGCGGTGGTGGTGGTGGCCCTGGGCGAGCGCCGTTCCGGAGGGTACAGCATCGCCGTCACCGGGGTCCGGCTGAAGGGGGACCAGTTGGTGGTGCGGGTGCGCCGGCAGAGCCCGCCGCCTGGCGCCGTCACCACCATGGCCTTCACTCAGCCTTACCACATGGTGGCCATCCCCAGGCCGGACCGGCCGGTGTCCCGGGTGGTCACCGAGGAGGCCCCCTGACGGGGCTGCCCCGGGCACATAGGGCCGGGCACTGCGGCAAAGGCCGGGCGCTGCTGCCCATGGACAGGCACTGCAGCGGGCGCCGGACGCCGCGCCCCGGCCCGGCGCCGCGGCCGGAACGCGAAGAACCCCGCTCTTGGCGAGCGGGGTTCTCCGTCTGGTGCGGGTGGTGGGATTCGAACCCACACGGGGTTGCCCCCAGCGGTTTTTGAGACCGCCGCGAATGCCAGTTCCGCCACACCCGCGAATGCACCCTCCATAGTACCATAGGCGGAGGCTGGTGGCAACGGTCTCCCGGCACCCCCACAAGCCTGTCTTTGGTATACGAATAGATAATGGAAAGGCAGGCCATGTCGGCGGCCGGAACCCGTTTTCCGGGGCTGCCGGCCGCAGGGATTTATCTTCTGGGGACCGAACTGAAATGTAAAGTCGGGGGGCAGGGGGGACCGGCACGTAAGGGGATTGACATGCCCGATTCGTTCGCATAATCATTCGGAGAGACTGGCCTCCTGTGTGGGGGGAGTGAGCAGCGCAGTGTCGCCGTCGGAAGAGGCCAAGCTGGTCGAGCGGGCCCGGCAGGGGGACGTGGATGCCTTCGAGGCCCTGATTGTCCAGTATGAGCGGAAGGTCTACAACCTGGCCTACCGCCTGACCGGGAATCCCGAGGATGCCAGCGACCTGGCTCAGGAAGCCTTTGTCCGGGTTTACCAGTCCCTGGGCGACTTCCGCGGTGACTCCTCGTTTGCCACCTGGCTGTACCGGATCGTGGCCAACGCTTGCCGGGACGAACTGCGCCGGCGGCAGCGGCAGCGCACGGTCTCCCTGGAAGTGACCGTGGAGAACGAGGACGGCGAGATGGTCCGGCAGTACGCCGACGAGGGGGAGGGCCCCGACCAGGCCCTGGAGCGGGTCGAATTGCAGCGGCTGGTGCGGGAGACCCTGGCGACTCTGGACGAGGACCACCGGCAGATCCTCATCCTCCGGGATTTTCAGGACTTGTCGTATCAGGATATCGCGGAGCTGCTCAACCTCTCCCTGGGCACAGTCAAGAGCCGGATTAACAGAGCCCGGAACGCCCTCAAAGAAAAGCTGGCAAGGGAACTGGAACTTTTGCAGTCCCGGGTCGTCTATAACTCCAGGAGGCGACACGGAAATGAACTGTGAGGGCGTCAGGGAGCGCCTGTCCGGGTACATCGACGGAGAACTGGACGAACTGTCCTTCCATCAGGTGCGCAGCCACCTCCAGCGGTGCCCTGCCTGCGCCGCGGAGGAGGCCCAGTTGCGCGACCTCGTCGCCCTTCTCCGTCAGGTGGCCCGGGAAACGGAGGTTCCGGTTCCCTCCGACTTCCGGTCACAGTTGCGCTCCCGGCTCCTGCAACTCCCGCCGCCCCTTGCCCGGAAGGCCCTGACCCCGGTGGCCCCCCGCTGGCGCCGCTGGGGGCTGCCCGCAGCGGCCGCGGCGGCTGTGGCGGCGGGGTTCACTTTGCTCATCGGCCCGGGCGCTGCCCGGCCACCGGCAGGGGACCCCGGTGCCAGGGCCCCCGTGGCCACGCCGGCGTCCCCGGCGCAGGGACCGGTGGCCCTCCACGGCAGGTCGTCCGGGCTCCAGAGGCCGTGGCAATCTGAGACCGGGGCTCCCGGCGGCCTGGACGGGGCTCCCGGCGGCCTGGCCCGGGAAGACGGTAGCGCCGGCTTGGCAAACCCCGGCCAGGGCAGTGTTGCCCCGGGTTCCGGGGACGGCGGACCTGGGGCGGCAACCGACGGGAGCCCCGGGCAGAAGGCTCCCGGAGACCAGCCGGGCCAGCAGCCCGGACAGCCGAACCCGGGCGGCGCTTCCCGCCCTGCCGGAGGCCAGGCCGAGACCGGCTCTTCGGGCACCGTTCCGGTGGGGCCGTCGCGCATCGGCGATGGCAGCGCGCCCGGTAACGGGAGCGTTGTGACCGCCACCTCGGGTGAGGGCCAGCCTGAGGCCGGGCAGCCCGCCCCGGCGCCCCTTGAAGCGGTGACCTATCGGACCCGCATCCGGGCACCCCTGGGCCCCGGGCTCGAGGCCCGCTTGGCCCAGGTGCTGGCGGCTTTCCCTGAGGCCCGGCGCATCGGCGACCCCGCGGTGACCACGGTGAGCGACCGGTCCGTGGCGGTTTCCTACACCTTTGCCGTGCCCAGGGGCCAGGCGGACGCGGTGCTCGCCGCCCTCGAGACCCTGGGAGAACCGGTGCAGCGCTCCCAGCCGGAGGTTCTCTCCCTGGCGGCCGACTACGAAGCCAAGGCTGCGGACCTGGCAGCGAAGCGGAGCTGGCTGGAGGAGAAGGAGCGGGAACTCCAGGATCCCGGGCTGTCTGACCTGAACCGGCAGTCCCTGAAGACGGACATCGAGCGGGTCCGGCAGGCTATCCCAATCCTCGAACAGGAACTGGCCCAGATGCGGCAACGGGCGGAGCAGGCCTGGATCGTCCTGACCGTCGAGGGGCCCCGGACGACCTCCGGGGAGTAGCACGGGATCGCTCCGGGCAGGGAGTGGCGAGCGGCATTGAAGCCGTATCCATTTGGCATCCTGGCCGTTTTCCTGGCGACTGTGGCCTTTGCCCTTCTGCTGACCGCCAGGCCGCCGGCGGGTCTGGTCCCGGCGGAGAGGGGCACCGCCGCCAGGGTTACGGCTACCGGGGAAGCGGTCGTCTGGGCGCCGCCGGATGTGGCGGAAGTGACCTTTCGGGTGCGGGGCCAGGGGGCCGATGTCGCCGCGGCGGAGAGCGATCTGCAGGTGACGGTGACCCGGATCGCCGAGGAGCTGAGGCACCTGGTGCCCCGGGAGTCGGTGCGGGTGACCGGCCGGGGGATCCGCCGGGAGACGGACGTGGCGACCCCCGACGGCTCCGCTCTCTTTGTCAGTACCGCTACCCTGCAGGTGCGGCTCAGCGACCCGGACCGGGTCGACGCGGTGGTGGCCACGGTGATGGGACTCGGGGCCCGGTGCGAGTATGAGGGCGCGGTCTACCGGCGGGAAGGCTTCCACCGGGAGGAGCGGACCGCGGTGGAGCGGGCCCTGGCGGCGGCCCGGGAGCGGGCGGCGATGCTCGCCGGCGTCGACCCGGATCGGCTGGAAGCCATGCCCGAGGCAGAGGTCGAGGTGACGGTGGAGGAGGGCACCGCCGACCGGGTGCCGATCCGGGCCCGGGTCCGGGCCACGTTCGCCTACCGGCCCTGAGGCTTCCCTGGACCCCCCGGGACTTCCCCGGGGCCATAACGGTTCGCGTTTGCACCCCCGAGAATGCGTCCCCTCGAACCCCCGGCCAGCGGGCCGGGGGTGAACTGTTGCCTTGTAAGCCCCGAGCACCGGGATGCTTGGTCCCGCCGGCAGGGAAGCGTGCGGTGGGCGGCGAATGGCACAGGGATGGCTCGGTGACCCTAGCGGCACAGTGACCGGGGTGAGCGGTGTGTCCAAGGCGGAATCCGGACTAGAGAAGCTGGTCCTGATCGACGGCAACAGCCTGGCCTACCGGGCGTACTTCTCCCACATGGAACTCCGCACCTCCGGTGGCCAGCCCACCGGGGCCGTCTTCGGCTTCTTGCGGATGCTCTACAAGGTCCTGGACGAGGAGAAGCCCACCCACCTGGCGGTGGCCTTCGACCTGCCCGGCCCCACCTTCCGGGACGAGTGGTACGAGGCCTACAAGGCGGGCCGCCCCGAGGCCCCCGACGACTTCAAGGTGCAGTTGCCCGTTCTCCGGCAGGCCCTTGCCGCCCTGCGGGTCCCCTGCGTCGAGTGCGAGCGGTACGAGGCCGACGACATCATCGGCACCCTCTCCCGCCGGGCCGCGGCCGCCGGCATGGCCGTGGTGGTGGTCACCGGCGACCGGGACGCCCTGCAGCTCGTCACCGACCGGGTGACGGTGCTCCTCACCCGCAAGGGGGTGACGGACGTGGTCCGCTTCACCCCGGAGAAGGTGCAGGAGGTCTACGGCGTCACGCCGGCCCAGATCGTCGACCTCAAGGGGCTGATGGGCGACGCCTCCGACAACATCCCCGGAGTGCCGGGGGTCGGAGAGAAGACGGCGGTGAAGCTCCTTCAGCAGTTCGGCTCCCTGGAGGCGGTGCTGGAGCAGGTGGACAAGGTCTCCGGGGCCAAGCTCCAGGAGCGGCTGCGGGCCCACGCGGACGACGCCCGGCTCTCCAAGCGGCTGGCGACCATCGACTGCGAGGCCCCGGTCCAAGTCACCCTGGATGACCTCCGGGTGCAGCCGCCGGACTACGAGGCGGCCGGCCGGCTCTTCCGGGAGCTGGAGTTCCGCTCCCTCCTGCCCCTGGTGACACCGCCCGGAGGCGGGCCGGAAGCCCCGGCCCTCGGGGCAGCGGCCGGCGCCGGGGCCGGTCTCGGCACTGGCGCGGCCGGGGCGGAGGGTGCCGGCGGACCCGGCGGGGCGACGGCGGGGGGGGGTGGGCCGGGCGGCGCCGTCGGGCTGGCCCTCCCCGGCTTCACGCCGGGGGCGGGCCCGGGGGGGGCCCGGGCGCCTGTGGCGGGGGTGGCGGCCGGGGGGGGGGGGGG
>QGUP01000606.1 GCA_003242505.1 Bacillota bacterium | reverse complement strand
CCTGGACCCTGGCGAGGGGGACTTCTTCATCGCCAACCTGGACTACGTGGAGGAGGAACTGGGGCTCTGGCCCTACCAGGTCTGGCTGCGGATGGAGCCAGGGGCGCCCCTGCAGCCGGTGGTGGAAGCCCTCCGGGCCGAGGGGATCTACGTCCGGCGGGCGGTGGACACCCGGCAGCAGGTGGTCCGGCTCCGCCGGGACCCCCAGTTCCACGGCCTAATGGGAGGTCTCAGCGCGGGGTTCCTCATCGCCGCCGGGGTGTCGGTGCTGGGGTTCTGGCTCCACGCCGCTCTGGGCGCTGGGGCCCGGGTGGTCCAGTTCGGCGCGCTCCGGGCCATGGGGCTCGGCCGCTGGCAGCTCACCGCCGCGGTGGCCCTGGAGCAAGGCCTGGCGGTGGGAACCGGGGTGCTCGCGGGCACCGGCCTGGGGCGGGGCGCGGCCCGGCTCTTTCTGCCCTTCCTGCAGCAAGGGGTGGACGCGGTGGCCCGCACCCCTCCCTTCCGGGTCGAGGAAGCGGCGGCGGACCGGGCCCGGCTGTACCTGGTTCTGCTCTTGATGCTCGCCGGGGCCGTAGTCGGGCTGGGGGTCGCCCTGGGGCGTCTGCGGATTCACGAGGCGCTGAAGCTCGGCGAGGACCAGGGATAGCCGGGGCGGCGCCGGTCCTGTCGATGGAGGGAGACGGTCGATGGCTTTTGTCCGGTGCGAGGGACTGGTCAAGATATACAAGGTGGCCGACCTGGAGGTCTTCGCCCTCCAGGGCCTGGACCTGGAGGTCCGCCAGGGGGAGATGCTGGCGGTCATCGGCAACAGCGGTTCGGGGAAGTCCACCCTCCTCAACATCCTGGGGGCTCTGGACCAGCCCACCGCCGGGCGCTGCCTGGTGGGGGAGTGGGACCTGGGGCGCCTCACCCCCGCCCAGCGGGTCCGCTACCAGCGGGAGGTGGTGGGCTTTGTCTGGCAGAACAGCGCCCGGAATCTCCTGCCCTACCTGACGGCCCTGGAGAACGTGGAGGTGCCCATGCTGCTTGCTGGTCGGGGGGGCCGGGCGGCCCGGCAGTGGGCCCTGGAACTGCTGGATGCCGTGGGGCTCAAGGACCGGGCTCACCACCGGCCTACGGCCCTCTCCGGCGGGGAACAGCAGCGGGTGAGCATCGCCCTGGCCCTGGCCAACCGGCCCCAGCTCCTGCTGGCCGACGAGCCCACGGGCTCGGTGGACACCGCCACCGGCGAGCGCATCCTGGAGGTCTTCCGGGAAGTAAACCGGCGGTACGGGACCACCATCATCATCGTCACCCATGACCGGGCCCTCGCCCGGGCGGTGGACCGGTACGTGCTGATTCGGGACGGCAAGGTGGCCCAGGAAGCGGTCCGCCGGCCTGCGGCGGCGGCGGTGGAGGTGGCGGGCGCGGCGGGCGACGGGGCGCCGGAAGCGGCGGCGGCTCCTACCCACGAGGAACTGGTGGTGGTGGACCGGGCCGGCCGGATCCAGATCCCCCAGGAGATGCTGGCGGAAGCCGGGATCGGGGACCGGGTACGGCTGTGGTTCTTTAACAACTTCCCGAGCCCCCGAAACCGA
>QGUP01000155.1 GCA_003242505.1 Bacillota bacterium | reverse complement strand
GGCCACCTCCACGTACCGGCCGTAGCTCGGCAGCCAGAGTTCCACGTCGTACTTCTTCGCCTGGGTAAAGCCCATGTCGCCGGTGCACATCAGGACCCGCCGGTAGGGGATGTTCAGCTTCTCCAGGAGCTCTTCTGCGTGGCGGGTCATCTCCTCCAGGGCGGCGTCGGAGTCCTCCGGCCGGGTGAACTGGACCAGCTCCACCTTCTCGAAGTAGTGCATCCGCACCAGCCCCCGGGTGTCCCGGCCGGCGGCCCCGGCCTCGGCCCGGAAGCAGCCGGAAAAGCCCACGTACTTGATGGGCAGGGCCTCGGCGGGGAGGATCTCGTCCCGGTGCATGTTCACCAGGGGGACCTCTGCGGTGCTGGAGAGGTGGTAGTCCGTCCCGGCCAGGCTGAAGACGTCCTCCTTGAACTTGGGGAACTGGCCGCTGCCGTAGTAGCTGGCGGTGTTGACCACCACCCCGGGCTGGACCTCCCGGTAGCCCCTGGCCACGGCCTCGTCGATGAACCAGGCCACCAGGGCCCGGTGCAGCCGGCTGATGCCGCCTTTCATGATGACAAACCGGGAGCCGGCCACCTTGGCCGCCCGCTCGAAGTCCAGGCCGTCCAGGGCCGTGCCGATCTCCCAGTGGGGGCGGGGGGTGAAGTCAAAGGTCCGGGGGGTGCCCCAGCGCTTCACCTCGACGTTGCCGGTCTCATCCTCCCCCACCGGCACGTCGGGGTCGGGGATGTTGGGCACCTGAAGGAGAAGCTCTTCCAGCTCCGCCTCGATCTGCCGAACCCGCTCGTCCAGGGCCTTGATCCGGTCCCCGACCTCGCTCATCTCGGCGATGATGTGGCTGGGGTCCTGGCCGGCCCGCTTCAGCCGGGCCACCTCCGCGGAGGCCTGGTTGCGCCGGGCCTTGAGCTGCTCCACCTCGGTGAGAGTGCTCCGGCGCTCCGCATCGAGGGCGAGGATCCGGTCGATGTCCACCTCGACCCGCTTCTTGGCCGCTGCTTCCTTGACCAGGTCCGGATTGGAGCGGATCAGCTTCAGGTCCAGCACCTAACCGTCACCTCCTGCCAGTGCCCGCCGCAGGCCGACCTCGAAGGGCGGATAGATGATCCCCTTCTCCGTGACGATCCCGGTGATGTACCGGGCCGGGGTGACGTCGAAGGCGGGGTTGGCCACCCGGATCTCCTCGGGGGCGACCCGCACCCCGGCGATGTGGGTGACCTCCTCCGGGTTGCGTTCCTCAATGGGGATGTGATCCCCGCTGGGGATGGAGAGGTCCACGGTGGAGGTGGGGGCCACGACGTAGAAGGGGATCCCGTGCTCTCGGGCCAGCACCGCCACGGTGTAGGTGCCGATCTTGTTGGCGGTGTCGCCGTTGGCGGCGATCCGATCGGCGCCGACAAAGCAGATCTGGATCTTCCCCAGGCGCATGAAGTGGCCGGCCATGTTGTCGGTGATCAGGGTGGCGGGGATGCCGTACCGGAGGGCCTCCCAGGCGGTCAGCCGGGCCCCCTGGAGCACCGGCCGGGTCTCGTCGATGTAGAGGTGGATGCGCTTGCCCCGCTCGTGGGCCGCCCGGATCACCCCCAGGGCCGTGCCCCAGTCGACGGTGGCGAGGCTGCCGGTGTTGCAGTGGGTGAGCACCCCGTCCCCGTCCCGGATCAGCTCCTGGCCGATCTCCGCCATCCGCCGGTTGACGGCCACGTCCTCCTCCGCCAGCCGGACCGCGTGCTGGTAGAGGGCCTCGGCGACCTCCGCCGGCACGGCCCCCTGGGCCTGGCGCTCCCGGGCCACCCCCAGGGCCCGGTCCACCGCCCAGAAGAGGTTGACCGCGGTGGGCCGGGTCGCCTTCAGCTCCCGGGCCGCCGCCTCAAGGGCTGCCCAGAACTCCGGCGCGGGCCGGTCGGCCGCCGCCCGGGCCGCCAGGGCCAGCCCCGCGGCCGCGGCCACCCCGATGGCCGGGGCGCCCCGGACCGCCAGGGTTCGGATCGCCTCGGCCACCTGGTGGTAGTCCCGGCACTCGAGAACCGCAAACTCCAGGGGCAGGCGGCGCTGGTCCACCAGCCGGACCAGGCCGGGCTCCAGTTCGATGGTGCGCATGGCCGCCTCTACTCCTTGATGGTCTCGCCGCAGCGGCACCCGGTCCGCTCCGGCGGGATGAGTTCGATCAGCCGCAGCAGGAGCCGCTTCAGCTTGTCCACGTTCTCGTTGAAGACCCGGAGGACCTCTTCGTGGGTGACCGGCGGGATGTCCGGCCGGCCTTCCAGGCCGCAGTCGTAGTCCGTCACCAGGCCGATGCCGACGTAGCACATGTTCAGTTCCCGGGCCAGGGGCAGCTCCGGGTACTGGGTCATGCCGATGGTGTGCCAGCCGTTCTGGCTGTACCAGCGGCTCTCCGCCCGGGTGGAGAACCGGGGGCCCTGGATCACCACCATGGTCCCCTGCTCGTGGACCTTCACCCCCACCTCCCGGGCCGCCTGGATCGCCAGCCGGCGGAGTTCAGGGCAGTAGGGGTCCGCGATGCTCGGGTGCCGGACCACCGGGCCCTCAAAGAAGGTGTCCGCGCGCCCCCAGGTCCGGTCCACCAGCTGGTCCATGATGACGAACTCGCCGGGGTGGATGTAGGGCTGGAGGCTGCCGCAGGCCGCCGGGCCGATGATGCGCTTGACCCCCAGGGCCTTCATCGCCCAGAGGTTGGCCCGGTAGTTGATCTTGTGCGGGGGGAACCGGTGGTCCTTGCCGTGCCGGGGGAGGAACGCCACCCGCTTCCCCGCAATCTCCGCCAGGGCGATCCGGTCGCTGGGCGGGCCGTAGGGCGTCTCGATCCAGACCTCTTCCACGTTGGGGAGAAAGCTGTAGAACCCCGAGCCGCCGAAGATGCCGATCTCTGCCTGATGTGGAGCCGCCACCTTGATCACCCTCCTTCATCACCGCCTGCTATTCTAACCCAGCGGCAGGGATCCCTGCCACTGGCGGAGAGCCGTGGGGCCGGGCGGGGGGCCGGCCAGCCGGCCGGGGGCCTGGCACGGGCAGCCGGCCGGGCGGGAGCCGCCCGGCGCCCCCCCGGGGCTACGCCGGCTCCTCCCCCAGGGGCAGGACCACCAGCCGGGCCTCCAGCACCCCGTCCACCGCCGCCAGCCGGGCCAGGACCTCCGGCGGCGGCGGCTCGTCCACCAGGAAGACCGCCACCGCCTCCCCGGCCCGGCGCTCCCGGCCCAGGGCAAGGCCGGCGATGTTCACCCCGGCGGCCCCCAGGATGGTGCCGAACTGGCCCAGCATCCCCGGCCGGTCGTGGTGGCGGGTGACCACCTGGTACCGGCCGGGCACCAGGTCCAGGGGCAGGCCGTTCACCTCCAGGAGGCGCACCCGGCCCTCCGGGGTGAGGGCCCCGGTGACGCTCCGGACACCCCGGTCGCCGGCTCCGGCGCCGCTGCCGCCCGGGCCTCCCCCGGAGCCGCCGCCCGCCCCCCGGAGCCGGACGGTGATCCGGCTGTCAGGGCTGCCGCCGCCCACCGCCTGCCGGGACTCCCGCACCCCGATCCCCAGCCGCTGGGCTACCCGGGGGGCATTGATGTAGTTCACGGGCTCCTCGGTCCGGCGGGCGAGGAACCCCTTGAGGACCGTGTGGGTGAGGATCTGGACGGCGGTCTCCGCCAGGGGTCCCTGGTAGTGGACCTCCACCTCCCCCGCGGGGAAGGCGAAGGCCTGGCCCAGGAAGGCCCCGAGGGCTTCCGCCAGGGGCAGGTACCGGACCACCTCCCCCTGGGCGTCCGGCGGCACCGGCGGCAGGTTGACCGCCTCGGGGACCAGCTCCCCCCGGAGGACCCGGGCCACCTGGAGGGCGATCTGCACCCCGCTGAACTCCTGGGCCTCCCGGGTGGAGGCCGCCAGGTGCGGAGTCACCACCACGTTCGGCAGCCGGAAGAGGGGATGGTCGGTGACGGGCTCGGTGCTGAAGACGTCCAGGGCCGCGCCCGCCAGCCGCCCGGTCCGAAGGGCCTCGTAGAGGGCCTCCTCGTCCACCATGCCGCCCCGGGCGCAGTTGACGATCCGGGCCCCGGGCTTCATCATCTCGATCTCCCGGGCCCCAATCAGCCGGGCGGTCTCCGGGGTCTTGGCCGCGTGGATCGAGACGATATCGGACTCCCGCAGAAGCTCCGGCAGGTCCACCAGCCGGACCCCGATGGCCTCGGCCCGGGCAGGGCTGACGTAGGGGTCGTAGGCCAGGACCCGCATGCCGAAGGCCCGGGCCCGGATCGCCACCTCGTAGCCGATGCGGCCGAGGCCGATGATCCCCAGGGTCTTGCCGTGGAGCTCGACCCCCTGAAAAGCCTGGCGCTCCCAGCGGCCGGCCTGGAGCGCCGCCATGGCCTGGGGGAGGTTGCGGACCAGGGCGAGCATCAGGGCAAAGGTGTGCTCCGCGGCGCTGATGGTGTTGCCGCCGGGGACGTTGACCACCGCGATGCCCAGCTCCGTGGCGGTGGCCACGTCGATGTTGTCCACCCCCACCCCTGCCCGGCCCACCACCTTCAGCCGGGCGCCCCGGCGGAGGACCTCCCCGGTCACCCGGGTCTCCGACCGGACGATGAGGGCATCGTAGGCCGGGATCGCCTCCACGAGCTCGGCCGGCGTCAGCCGGCGGAGGTCCACTTCCGCCACTTCCCGGAGGATTGCCAGCCCCTTTTCCGCGATGGGCTCGGTGACCAGCACCCGCATCACATCTGGTCCCCCCTCGCTGCCAGGTGGTCCAGCCAGACCTTCTGGGCCGCGGCCACCCCCCGCCCCAGGGGGACGGGGTGGCCGAGCCGGGCCAGGGCCATCTCCACCGCCGCCACCGCCGCGATGACGTCGTGGGGGGTGGCGAAGCCCAGGTGGCCGATGCGGAAGATCGCGTCCTTGAGCCTGCCCTGCCCCGGGGCGAGGATCGCCCCGAACTCCTCCCGGGCGACCCGGCGCAAGGCGCCGGGGTCGACCCCCGGGGGGACCTTCACCGCGGTGACGGAGCCGGAGGCGTACCGCTCGTCCCGGCAGAGAAGCTCCAGCCCCAGGGCCTTCACCCCCGCCCGGCACATGGCCCCCAGGAGCCGGTGCCGGGCCCAGGCCGCCTCCACGCCCCCCTGCTCCTCGATCATCCGGAGGGACTCCCGGAGGCCGTAGAGGAGGGAGAGGGCCGGGGTGTAGGGGACGCTGTGGTCCCGGTGGCCTCGGCGGTAGGGGCGGAGGTCGAAGAAGAACCGGGGCTGGTCCACCTCCTCGGCCGCCGCCCAGGCCCGGGCCGAGGCGGCGATGATGGTGAGCCCCGGGGGGAGCATGAGGGCCTTCTGGGCGCCGGTGAAGACCACATCGAGCCCCCAGGCGTCCATCTCCAGGGGCATGGCGCCGAGGCCGCTGACGGAGTCCACCAGCACCAGGGCCTTATAAAAATCTGAGGCTGCCGAGGAAGAGGAGAGGGGAGACACGGGGGGGAGGGGGACAAGTAACAAAAAAAAGAGAAGCAATAGACAAGATACACGAGCACTCAAAGAATAA
>QGUP01000605.1 GCA_003242505.1 Bacillota bacterium | reverse complement strand
TCTTTTTCTCCGGACCCTCAAATGTTTATTAGGGGCCGGCTGTCACCCTCATTCTTGACCCCCGGCGGCGGTTTCAGTCGTTCCCGGGCGACCGGGACGGCGGGGTGGAGCGACAGGCTGGCAACAAAGAGACCGGGAGACCGCGCTGGTGACGGTCTCCCGGTATTGCCTGCCGCTTCAGCCCGGTGGCGTGCATCCGGGCCCCCGGCCCGGCCGGACTCCAGCCTCAGAGCCCCTCCACCACATGTGCCAGGTTCTGCTCCAGCTGGCGCCGGGCCCGGTGCAGCCGGGACTTGACGGTGCCGACGGGACAGCCGAGTTGATGGGCAATCTGCTCGTCGGTCAGGCCCTGGAAGTACTTCCAGACTACCAGCTGCCGGTGGCGCTTGCCCAGGGAGGCCACCACCTCCCGGATCCGCCGGCGCTCGTCGTCCTCGGCCACCTGATCCTCCAGGGGGGAGGGCGGCCGGCCATGGAGGCTGGCCGTGAGGTTGGGATTCTCTTCCGGCCGCTCCCGGTGGGACCGCCGCCGGAGGGTGCTGATGGCCTGGTTGACCACCACCCGGTAGAGCCAGGATCGGAACTGGGCCCGGAAGGCGAACCCGTCGATCCGGCGGTAGACCTTGATGAAGGCCTCCTGCGCGACGTCCTCGGCCAGGAGCGGGTCCCGGACCACGTGCCGGGCGATGGCTACCGCGTCAGGCCAGTACCGGGTGAAGAGCTCCGCGAAGGCTTCCGGATCGCCTTCCTGGCAGCGCTCCACCAGCGGTGCCGCTTCCGCGGTCTGGGTCGGCTGTGAAGTTGCTACCATCGCCCTTCCACCTCTTGCCACCTACTTCTGCTAAGGGAGATAATCGCCAGCACTTCTGACACTACAATTATACTTTAGTGCCGCTTAACTGTCACCTTTGCAGAAAAATGCGTAATCGACGTAGTTCGACAAACTGCCCGCGAGTGCGCCAATCGTTCCAGAGGACCGGCGGAACCGTGAGGGCACCTTTTGGCGTCCCAGCCCACGAGGGGAGGAATGGCCGTGCAAGGGTTGGGACAGCGGATCCGGGCCGCCCGCAAGGCCGCCGGTCTCACCCAGCAGGCCCTGGCGGGCAGCGATTTTACTGTCGGATTCATCTCTCAGTTAGAGAACGGCCTGGTCCGGCCCTCGCTCCGCACCCTGGAGGTCCTCGCCCGGCGGCTGGGCCTGCCCCCGAGCTATTTCCTCGACGAGCCCGCCCCGGGCCCCGACGGCGCAGACCTCGACCTGGCCGAGCGGCTCCTGGAGGCGGGGCGGATCGAGGAGGCCGCCGGGGTGCTGGCGCCCCTGGCCGGAGGCGCGGCCGGTGCCCTGACGCCCCGGGCCCGGCGGCTCCTGGGGGTGTGGCGCCTGCGCTCCGGGTCCCCCGGGGAGGCCCTGGCGCACCTCGAGGCGGCCCTGGCGGCGGCTGGGGAGGGGGATCCGGCGGAGAAGGCCCGGATTCACCAGGCCATCGCCGGCGCCCTGGACCGGCTGGGGCGGTGGGAGGAGGCCACAGGCCACCTCGCCGAGGCTCTGGCCCTCCTCCACGCCAGCGCCGGCGCCGACC
>QGUP01000154.1 GCA_003242505.1 Bacillota bacterium | reverse complement strand
GTCTTCGGCTGCGACCCCAACTGGGGCCGGGTCCTGGCCGCCCTCGGGTACTCCGGCGCCACCTTTGACCCGGCCCGGGTGAACCTCTGGCTGGGGCCGATCCAGGTGATGGCCGCGGGGGCGCCGGTGCCCTTTGACGAGGCCGCGGCCCGGCAGGTCCTGGCCCAGCCCGAGGTGACCATTCGGGCGGACCTGGGCGCGGGGGAGGCGGCGGCCACCGCCTGGGGGTGCGACCTGAGCTACGACTACGTGCGGATCAATGCCGACTACCGGACGTAGGGCGACTACCGGACGTAGGGCGGGCGACGGCGACGACTGCCCCCGGGCCGGCAGCCGGCCCGGGGGCCGGGGGGAGGGGGCCGGGGTGCAGCAGTACATCGACAAGGCCGCGGTGCTGGTGGAGGCGCTGCCCTACATCCGCTCTTTCGCCGGCAAGACCGTGGTGGTCAAGTACGGCGGGGCGGCGATGGGGGCGGCGGACCTCCGGGAAGCGGTGATGCAGGACATCGTCCTGATGAAGTTCGTCGGCATGAACCCGGTGGTGGTCCACGGCGGCGGCCCGGAGGTCAGCGAGATGATGAAGCGGCTGGGGAAGGAGCCGGTCTTTGTCGACGGCCTCCGGGTCACCGATGAGGAGACCATGGCCATCGCCCAGATGGTCCTGGTGGGGAAGACCAACAAGGTCATCGTGGCGGCCCTCAACGCCCAGGGTGGCCGGGCGGTGGGGCTCTCGGGCCACGACGGGGGCCTCATCCGGGCAACCCGACACCTCCACCGGACCCGGGACGGGGGCTACGTGGACCTGGGCTACGTGGGGGACGTGGCCGGCATCGACACCGGGGTGATTGCCAGCCTCATCGGTGCCGGGTTCATCCCGGTCATCGCTCCCATCGGCGTGGGGGAGGACGGCCACGCCTACAACATCAACGCCGACACCGTGGCCGGGGAGCTGGCCGCCGCCCTGGGGGCGGAGAAGCTGGTGCTGCTGACGGACGTGGAGGGGATCCGGGCCGACCCCCGGGACCCCCGGAGCAAGGTGAGCCGCATCACCGCGGCGGAGATCGCCCAGTGGCTCCGGGAGGGGCGGCTGGAGGGCGGCATGATCCCCAAGGTGGAGGCGTGCCTCAGGGCCCTGGCGGCCGGGGTGCCCCGGGTGCACATCATCGACGGCCGGGTGCCCCACGCGCTCCTCCTGGAGATCTTCACCGACGAGGGGATCGGCACCATGGTGGTGCGGTAGAAGGGGGGCCCTTTGCCCATGGCGATGGACGCAGAGGCCATCCAGGCCCTGGACCGGGAGTATGTGATGGGGACCTACAGCCGCTACCCCATCGCCCTGGTCCGGGGTCGGGGCACCCGGGTCTGGGACGCGGCGGGGAAGGAGTACCTGGACTTTCTGGGGGGCATCGCGGTCAACGTCCTGGGCCACTGCCACCCCGCGGTGGTCCGGGCGATCCAGGCCCAGGCCGAGACCCTGATCCACACCTCCAACCTCTACTACACCGAGCCCATGGCCCGGCTGGCCCGGGCCCTGGCCGCGGCCGGCGGCCCGGGCAAGGCCTTTTTCTGCAACAGCGGCGCCGAGGCCAACGAGGGGGCCTTCAAACTGGCCCGGAAGTACCACTGGCGCCGGGGGGACCGGCAGCGGGTGCGGATCCTCTCCATGACCCACGCCTTCCACGGCCGCACCCTGGGCGCCCTGGCCGCCACCCCCAAGCCGGCGATCCAGGAGGGCTTCGGCCCCCTGCCCCCGGGGTTCGACCCGGTGCCCTGGGGGGACCTGGACGCCCTGGACCGGGCCCTGGACGAGACCGTGGCCGCGGTGATCCTGGAGCCGGTCCAGGGGGAGGGGGGCATTCAGCCCGCGGACCCGGAGTACCTCCGGGGGGTGCGGCGGCTCACCCGGGAGCGGGGGGCGCTCCTGATCCTGGACGAGATCCAGTGCGGGATGGGCCGGACCGGGACCTTCTTTGCCTACCAGGGCTACGGGGTGGAGCCGGACATCGTCACCCTGGCCAAGGGGCTGGGGGGCGGGCTCCCCATCGGGGCGATCCTGGCCACCCCCGAGGTGGCCGCCGCCTTCCAGCCCGGGGACCACGGCAGCACCTTCGGCGGCAACCCCGTCGCCTGCGCCGCGGCCCTGGCCACGGTGGAGACCATCCTCGCCGAGGGGCTGCCCGCCCGGGCCCGGGAACTGGGCGAGTACTTCCTCGGCCGGCTGGCGGAACTCCAGGCCCGGTACCCCGGGGTGGTGGCCGCGGTCCGGGGCCGGGGGCTGATGCTGGGGCTCGTCTGCCACGAGGACGGCCAGGCCGGGGCGGTGCTGGCCGGCTGCCACCGGCGGGGGCTCCTGGCCAACGTCACCGCGGAGCGGGTCCTGCGGCTGCTGCCGCCGCTCACGGTCACCCGGGAGGAGATCGACGCCGGCGTGGCGATTCTGGACGATGCCCTGGCCGAGGTGGCCGGGGCGGCCTCAGGGGCCGGGGAAGGATGAGCCCGGCGGCAGGGCAGGCACCGTCAGGCCGACCGGGGCGTGTCAGTGGCGGCCACCGGCCCCGACGGTAAGCCCAGACAGCAGCAAGGAAAGGAGGCCGCTGCGCGATGTCCAGGAAGAAGTGCGTGCTCGCCTACTCCGGCGGGCTGGACACCTCCGTGGCCATCCGGTGGCTGGCGGAGCACTACGACGTGGACGTCGTCGCCCTGACGGTGGACCTGGGGCAGCAGGATGGCGACCTCGAGTTCATCCGGGAGAAGGCCCTGAAGGTCGGGGCGGTGAAGGCCTTCACCTACGACGTGAAGCAGGAATTTGCCTACGACTATATCCGGCCCGCCCTCTGGGCCAACGCCACCTACGAGCACAAGTACTACCTCTCCACCGCCCTCGCCCGGCCCCTCATCGCCAAGAAACTGGTGGAGGTGGCGGAGCAGGAGGGGGCGGAGTACGTCGCCCACGGCTGCACCGGCAAGGGGAACGACCAGGTCCGGTTCGACGTGAGCGTCGCCGCCTTGAATCCCCGGCTGAAGGTGTTGGCCCCGGTGCGGGAGTGGGGCTGGAGCCGGGAAGAGGAGATCGAGTACGCGGCCAGGCACGGGATTCCCGTTCCCGTGGGCAAGGAGAACCCCTTCTCCATCGACGTCAACCTCTACGGCCGGTCCTGCGAGGCGGGGGTCCTGGAGGATCCCTGGGCGGAGCCTCCCGAAGAGGCCTTCGCCTGGACCAGGAGCCCCGCCGCGGCTCCGGACACCCCGGAGTACCTGGAGATCGACTTCGAGCAGGGCACCCCGGTGCGGCTGAACGGCGAGGCCATGGACCTGGTGCGGCTCATCAAGACCCTCAACCGGGTGGCCGGGGAGCACGGGGTGGGCCGGGTGGACCACATGGAGAGCCGGTTGGTGGGGATCAAGAGCCGGGAGGTCTACGAGCTGCCCGCGGCCACGGTCCTCACCCTGGCCCATCGGGAACTGGAGTTCCTCACCCTGCCCCGGGAGCTCTTGCACTTCAAGATCGGGGTGGAGCACACCTTTGCGGAACTGGTCTACAACGGCCTCTGGTTCCACCCCCTGCGGGAGGCCCTCCAGGCCTTCTTCGAGAGCACCCAGAAGACCGTCACCGGCACCGTGCGGGTGAAGCTCTTCAAGGGCAGCGCCACGGTGGTGGGTCGCAAGTCCCCCTACAGCCTCTACCGGTACGACCTGGCCACCTACGATGCAGGAGACGCCTTCGACCACAAGGCCGCGGTGGGCTTTATCGAACTCTTCGGCCTGCCCACCCGGGTCTACGCCGCGGTGCAGAAGAGGTAGGACGGTGTCGAACCCCCCGTCGTTCACGGTTTGTTGTAGCAAAATTACAAAACCCGGACGGCCCGATGGCAGGATCTTGCCATTCGGGCCCCTAATTTTCTCTACCGGAACAGGCTGGTGGCGTGACCACTCTCCCAGGTGGGGCAGCGGGAGGGGTGGCGGTGCTGAACGACCGCAGGCAACGGCTCCTGCACTTGCTCCTGATGGCCAGCGGGCCCCTGTCCGCCGCGGAGCTGGGACGCCTTCTGGGGTATCCGGCCCGGAGCGTCCGGTATGACCTGGAGGCCATCGCGGACTGGGTGAAGAGATACGACGCCCGGCTGGTCGCCAGGGCCGGGGTAGGGTACTACCTGGAAGGCGACCTCCAGAAGGTGCGGGAAGCCCTCAGCCGCCTGCCCCTGGCGGACACCCCACCCTACGAGTACGTCCTCACCCCCAGGGAGCGGGTGCGGCGCATCCTGCTGCTGCTCCTGGGCCCCGGCGGGCCCCACCGGCTCCGGGACCTGGCGGCCCGGCTGGGGGTCGGCCGGAGCACCGTCTACACCGACCTGGCCGGGGTGGAGGCCTGGCTCCGGAAACGAGGGCTCGAGTTGGTCCGGACCCCGGGGATCCGGGTCGAGGGCTCCGAGACCGCCTGGCGCCGGGCCATGACCGACCTGGTGATGGAGGAGCTGGACGAGGGGCAACTGGCCATGCTCCTCGAGGGCCGGCCGGAGGCAGCTGCCCTGCAGTCGCTCCTGCGGCCCTTGCTGCCCCAGGTGGACTGGCCCGCCCTGGGCGCGGTCCTCCGGGATGCGGGTCCGCCGGAACTGGTAGTCTACCTGACGGTGATGCTCAGCCGGGTGGCGGCGGGCCACACCCTGCCCCCCGACCCTCAGCTGGTGGAGCGGGTCCGGGGCACCTGGAGCTGGCAGCGGGCCCACCTGGTCTGCAGCGAGCTGGAGAAGCGCTTCGGCCTGCCCCTCTCCGCAACGGAGCGGGCCCAGGTGGCGGTGATGGTCCAGGCCACCCACCGGGCGCCGGTACCTGCCACGGAGGCCGACCTGTCGGACAGCGAGCGACGCCTGGTCCGGCGCCTGGCCAGCCTGGTCCAGACCCGCACCGGCGTGCCCGTCACCCAGGACCCGGACTTCCTCCTGAACCTGGCCCTCCACCTGCGGCCTATCCGGCAGCTCCTCGGCCTCTCCCAGCGGCCGGTGAACCCCTTCCTGGATGAGATCCGGTCGAGCTACGCCCCGGCCTACCGGGTGGCGGAGGAGATGGCCCGGATCCTGGAGGTCGAGTGGGGGCTTCCCATCCCGGTGGAGGAGGTCGGCTTCCTGGCGCTTCACGTGGCGGCGGCCATCGAGCGGGCCCGGCTGCAGCAGCGGACCCTGCCCAGGGCGGTGGTGGTCTGCGGGGCCGGGCTGGGCACCTCTCAGCTTCTCCTGGCCCGGCTGCGGGCGGCCTTTCCGGGGCTGATGGTCAACCGGGTGGTCTCGGCCCTGCAGCTCGGGCAGGTGCTGGCGGAAGAGCCCTGTGACCTGGTGATCACCACCTGCCGGCTGCTGCCCTGCGACCTGCCGGTGGTCCAGGTCTCCCCCTTCCTGACCGAGGACGACATCGCCCGGATTCGCCGCACCCTGGCCCAGCTCTCCGCCTCCCGGTCCCGAGGGCAGGCGCCGGCCCTGCTGGACCTCCTCACTCCCGCCACTGTGGCTGTGGACGCTGCGGCCCGGACCTGGGAAGAGGCGGTCGC
>QGUP01000153.1 GCA_003242505.1 Bacillota bacterium | reverse complement strand
GCCTGGGCCCGCTGCCGGCTGGGGTAGAAGCCCTGCTGCCCCAGGGCCACGTCGAGGCGGGTGCTGCCCGCGCCCACCGCCGACACGCCTCCCTTTCTCGGGCAAAGTTCCTGCTGCGCGCAAGGTTCCTGCGGTGCAACGGAACCGTTGCGGCACCGCCACGGAAAAGGCGGCGGGTCCGCCCCGCCGCCGCCTGCGGCCGCATTCCGTCCCCCGCCGCCGTCGCCTGCCGCCCCATTCCATCCCCGGCCGCCCCATTCCGTCCCCTGCGGCCGTCTTGCCTCATTTGTCCCGGCTGCCCGCGGCGGGCCGCAGCCGCCGGCCCACCCGCTGCACCGGCACCCGGCGCTGGGCCAGGTTGGGCAACTCCGCCCGGGCCGCGAGGACCAGCTGCCGGGCCCGGTCGGCGATCCCCGCCGGGGTGAGGCCCAGGGCCTCGTAGTGGTGTTTGGGGTTGCCGTGGTCCATGAACCGGTCCGGCACCCCCATCCGGTCCACCCGCACCCCGGTGATCCCCCGGTCCGCCAGGTACTCCAGGACCGCGGCGCCGAAGCCCCCGGCCAAAGAGCCTTCCTCCACCGTCAGGAGGAGGCCGGTCTCCCGGGCCAGGGCCTCGATGAGGGCGCCGTCCAGGGGCTTGACCCACCGGGGGTTGACCACCGCGGCCTCGATCCCCTCTTCCGCCAGGATCCGCGCGGCCTGCAGCGCCACCGGGGCCCAGACCCCGAGGGCGAGGATGGCCAGGTCGGAGCCCTCCCGGAGGACCTCCGCCTTGCCGATGGGCAGGAGCCGGGGCTCCGGGTCCAGGGGCACCCCCTGGGCCTTGCCCCGGGGGTACCGGAAGGCAAAGGGGCCATCGTGGCAGAGCCCGGTGTAGAGCATGTGCTGCAGCTCGTTCTCGTCCTTCGGGGCGCCGATGACGATGTTCGGCACCGTCCGCAGGTAGGCGATGTCGAAGACCCCCTGGTGGGTGGCGCCGTCCTCCACCAGGCCCCCCCGATCGATGGCGAGGACCACCGGCAGGTTCTGCAGGCAGATGTCGTGGATGACCTGGTCGTAGGCCCGCTGCAGGAAGGTGGAGTAGACGGCGAAGACCGGCCGCATCCCCGCCCGGGCCAGGCCCGCGGCGAAGGTGGCCGCATGCTGCTCCGCGATCCCCACGTCGAAGAACCGGTCCGGGAACTGCTTCGCGAACCTGGTGAGGCCGCAGCCCGAGCACATGGCGGCGGTGATGGCCACCACCCGGGGATTGGCCTGGGCCAATTTCACCAGGGTGTTGCCGAAGACCTCGCTGTAGGTGGGCGGGCCGCCGGCCTGGGTCTTCCCCGTGGCCACGTCGAAGGGGCCGCCGCCGTGGAACTTCTCCGGCAGCTGTTCGGCGTAGGGCACCCCCTTGCCCTTGGTGGTCACCACGTGGACCACCACCGGCTCCTTGAGCCGCCGGGCCTGCTGGAAGGCTTCAATCAGGGCGGGGATGTTGTGGCCGTCCACCGGGCCGATGTACGTCCAGCCGAGGTTTTCGAAGAACATGGTGGGCAGGAAGAGCTGCTTGATGCTCTCCTTCCACCGGTCCACCATTTCGAAGGCCTGGGGCCCCACCAGGGGCAGGTGCCGCAGGAACTCCGCGGCCTGCTGCTTGACCGCCTGGTATCCCGGCCCGGTGCGAATCCGGGCCAGGAACTGGCTGATGGCCCCCACGTTGGGGGAGATGGACATGGAGTTGTCGTTGAGGACCACGATCACCCGGGTCTTCTCGTGGCCGCCGTGGTCCAGGGCCTCGTAGGCCATGCCGCCGGTGAGCGCCCCGTCCCCGATCACCGCGACGACCTCGTAGTCCTCTCCCAGGAGGTCCCGGGCCTTGGCCATCCCCACCGCCGCGGAGATGGACGTGGACGCGTGCCCCCAGTGGAAGTGGTCATGGGGGCTCTCCCGGGGATCGGTGTAACCCGCCAGCCCCCCGAACTGCCGCAGGGTGTGGAACCGGTCCAGCCGGCCGGTCACCAGCTTGTGGGGGTAGCTCTGATGGCTGACGTCCCAGAGAATCTTGTCCCGGGGGCTGTCAAAGACCGTGTGGAGGGCCAGGGTGAGCTCCACCGTGCCCAGGTTCGGGGCCAGGTGCCCCCCGTTCCGGGCGACGGTCTCCAGGATCACCTGGCGGATCTCGGCGGCGAGTTCCTGCAGCTGCGCCACCGTGAGCCCCTTCAGTTGATGGGGACCCTCCAGGTCCTTGAGCCTCATCTCGAGTCCTCCTTTTCCGGCCGCGGCCTCCGGGGGCCCGGGCCTACCGGGTGGGATCGCAGGCTATTCACCCCGCCCGGTTAGCGTTCCCGGGCGACCACGTACTCCACCAGTTCCACCAGGTGCCGGGCCCGGTCCCCAAAGGGCGCCAGGGCCTTGGCCGCCAGCCG
This sequence comes from Bacillota bacterium, assembly GCA_003242505.1. Classification (GTDB taxonomy): domain Bacteria; phylum Bacillota; class Sulfobacillia; order Symbiobacteriales; family ZC4RG38; genus ZC4RG38. Next base: position 3,131 of record QGUP01000153.1, on the reverse strand, counting down.
GGCCTGTTCCCGGGCCCACTGCCGGGCCCCCTCCAGCCCGTAGAGCCGGACGTAGGTGAGCTTGTCCCGGCGCTGGTCGGACCCCGCCGCCTTCCCCATGACGCCGGGGTCCCCCACCACGTCCAGGATGTCGTCCTGGATCTGGTAGGCGAGGCCGAAGTGCCGGGCGTACTCGGTGAGGGCGGCGAGTTCCTCGGGGCCGGCCCCGGCGACGATGCCGCCGATCCGGAGGCACCCGGCAAAGAGGGCCCCGGTCTTCCGGCTGTGGATCGCCTCCAGTTCCGCCGGCCCCGCCTGCCGCCCCTCCCACTCCAGATCCAGCACCTGGCCGCCCACCATCCCCGCGGGCCCGGCAGCCCGGGCCAGTTCCACCACCGCCCGGGCCGTCCGCTCCGGCCCCACCCGGGGGTCCCGGGCCATCTCCCCCATCACCTCGAAGGCCAGGGTGAGGAGGGCGTCCCCGGCCAGGATCGCCATCGCCTCGCCGAAGACCCTGTGGTTGGTGGGCCGGCCCCGGCGCAGGTCGTCGTCGTCCATCGCCGGCAGATCGTCGTGGATGAGGGAGTAGGTGTGGACCATCTCCACCGCGCAGGCCGCGGGCAGGGCGGCCTCGGGGTCGCCGCCGCAGAGGCGGGCGGCGCTCAGCACCAAAAAGGGCCGCAGCCGCTTGCCGCCGCCCAGGAGGCTGTAGCGCATCGCCTCCACCAGCCGGGGCGGGCCGGCCTCGGGCCCCAGATACCGGTCCAGGGCCGCCTCCACCCGGGCTGCAGCCTCCGCGAGAACCTCCGCCAGCATCACCCTCAGCCCTCCCTCGGCAGATGGAAGGGCGCGGTGACAGGGCCCTCCGGCCCCACGTCCAGCAGTTGCTCGATCCGCCCCTCGGCCTCGTCCAGCCGGCGCTGGCAGAGCCGGGCCAGGGCGATGCCTTCCTCAAAGAGGGCCAGGGACTCCTCCAGGGTCACCTCGCCGGACTCCAGCCGGCGCACCACCTGCTCCAGCCGTCCCATGGCCTCCTCGAACCCCAGGGCTGCCAGGTCCCCCGGACCCTTTTCCATAGGCCGTCCTCCCGGTCACTGGGCATCCTTTGCCTCAAAGAACATCATATCACAGTTGAGCCTGTTGCACATAAGTATGGAACTCCGGCTCCCCACAGACAAGGTCCGCAACCCGCGCTCCTTCACGGGCCCCTCATCTCGGGGTCGAGCCCCGCCGGCCGCTCCAGGCTCTCCTCCGGGTCCACCCCTTCCACCCGGGCGTCCACCCGGCCCCGGTGAAGCCGCACCCGGATCCGGTCCCCCGGGGCGAGGTCCGCCGCGGCCCGGACCAGACGGCCGGCCTCGTCCTGGACGATCGCGTACCCCCGGGCCAGCACCCCCAGGGGGCTGAGGGCGTCGAGGCGGCCGGCGAGCTCCGCCAGCCGGGAACGGCCCCGCTCCACCCGGGCCCCGGCCGCGGCGACGAGCCGGCGGCTCAGTTCGTCGAGCCGCTGCCGGCCCTGGAGCACCCGGTCCAGGGGGCGCCGGAGCACCGGGCGGGAGGCCCAGGCCTCCAGCCGGGCCCGCTGCCGCCGCAGGTGGAGCCGCACCGCCGCGACCAGCCGCTCCTCCGCGCTGCGGATCTGGGCCCGGAGTTCGGACTTGGCGGGCACCACCAGTTCGGCAGCCGCAGACGGCGTCGGCGCCCGGAGGTCGGCGACAAAGTCGGCGATGGTGAAGTCGGTCTCGTGGCCCACCGCGGAGACCACCGGCACCGGGCAGGCAGCAATGGCCCGGGCCAGCCCCTCGTCGTTGAAGGCCCACAGCTCCTCCATGGAGCCGCCGCCCCGGCCGATGATGATCACATCCACCCCGGGCACCCGGCTGAGGGCCTGGAGGGCGGCGATGAGGCTCCGGGGGGCCTCCTCCCCCTGGACCAGGGCCGGGGCGAGGAGGAGGTTGACGTTGGGAAACCGCCGCCGGGCCACGGTAATGAGGTCCCGGATCGCCGCTCCGGTGGGGGAGGTGACCAGCCCGACAATCCGGGGCAGCCGGGGCAGGGGGCGCTTCCGGGCCGGGTCAAAGAGCCCTTCCGCCTGGAGCTTGGCCTTCAGCTGCTCGAAGGCCAGGTGAAGGGCCCCCCGGCCCGCGGGCTCCATCTCCTGGACATAAAGCTGGTAGAGCCCGTCCCGCTCGTAGACCCCGATCCGCCCCCGGGCGATCACCTCCATTCCGTGCTCCGGCTCAAAGGGAAGGCGCATCGCCTGGGAGCGGAACATCACGCACCGGATCTGGGCGTACTCGTCCTTGAGGGTGAAATAGCAGTGGCCAGAGGTGTGCCGCTTCCAGTTGGAGATCTCCCCCCGGACCCAGAGGTCCTCAAGGAGCGCGTCGGACTCCAGTTGTTCCTTTATGTACAGCGTCAGGGCCCGGACCGACAGGACAGGCCGCTCCCCGGGCATCACCGCCGCATCACTTCCGCATCCCTCCGCACGGCCCGCATCCGCATCCGTCTGCTTCCCGGACCCGGCCGCGGGGCCACGCCTCCGCACCGATCCGCTTCCGCCTCAGTCCGCCAGGCCCCAGAGGGCCTTGGCCGCCTCCAGGGTGTTCTTCATCAACTGGGCGATGGTCAGGGGCCCCACGCCCCCGGGCACCGGGGTGATGTACCCGGCCACCTCCCGGACGCTGGGGAAGTGGACGTCCCCCACGAGCTTGTTCTTCGTCCCCGGCACCGGGTTGATCCCCACGTCGATCACCACCGCACCGGGCTTGACGTACTCTGCGGTCACCATCTCCGGCCGGCCGACGGCCACCACCAGGATGTCCGCCTCCCGGCAGACCCCGGGCAGGTCCTGGGTCCGGGAGTGGCAGAGGGTCACCGTGGCGTTGGCCCGGAGGAGCAGGGCGGCCATCGGCTTGCCGACGATGTTCGACCGGCCCACCACCACCGCCCGCTTCCCGGCGGGGTCAACCCCGATCCGCCGGAGCATGTAGAGGATCCCGGCGGGGGTGCAGGGGGCCAGGCACGGCTGGGCGCTCCCGAGGCGGCCGGCGGTTGACGGGTGGGAGCCCTCCCAGTCCCTTCGGGGGGTGGCCCGCCCGGTGATCTCCCCCTCCTCCCGATGGGGGGGGCGGGGGCACCTGGCCCAGATA
>QGUP01000604.1 GCA_003242505.1 Bacillota bacterium | reverse complement strand
GCGGAGCCCAGCGCCCGCCGGTGCCAGGAGGTCTGGGGAGAGCGACTCCTGGCCCTGGGCCTTTACGGTTCCCTGGCCCGGGGCGAGGACGGCCCCTACTCGGACATCGAGATGTACGCGGTGCTCCGGGGTGAGGGAGAGGCCTTCTCCTACGAGTGGTCCGCCGGCCCCTGGAAAGCCGAGGTGGACGTCTACACCCCGGACGTGCTGCTGGCCCGGGCGGCCCGGGTGGACGAGAGGTGGCCCCTGGTCGCGGGCGTCTACTGCCAGGTGCGGCCCCTTTACGACCCGGAGGGCTTTTTCCGCCGCCTCCGCCAGACCGCGGCGGCGATCCCGCCGGAGCGGTTCCGGCAGGCGGTGGAGGAGACCCTCGTGGGGGAGCTGTACGAGCTGATCGGCAAGGCCCGGAACGCCCGGGTCCGGGGCGAGGAGAGCTACCTGCCGGAACTGGCGGTGAAGACGGCCCACCAGGGGGCGATGGTCCTGGGGCTCCACCACCGGCGCTGGTACACCGCCGGCAGCCGGGTGCTGCCCGAGGCCCTGGCCCTCCCCGACCGGCCCCCGGGCTTTGACCCCCTCGCCCGGATGGTGATGGCCGGCCGGCTCTCCAGCCCCGACGCCGTCACCGCGGCTCTGGAAGGCTTCTGGGCCGGGGTCACCGAATGGGCCCGGCGCCACGGCTACCGGATCGACAGCCCGCAGGCGATCCCGTTCTAAAGCTTCCGGCCGATCCCGTCCTGAAGCCGGAAGCAACCGCGCAGGTCGGAAGCGACCGTGCCGCCGAAGGAGCGTGGTCCCTTGACCGCCATCCCTGCCATCCGCCTCATCGACCTCCGGCGCCGGTACGGCGACTTCGAGGCCGTCCGGGGGCTGAACCTGGAGGTGCCGCCCGGGGAGGTCTTCGCCTTCCTCGGCCCCAACGGGGCCGGCAAGACCACCACCCTGAAGATGATGGTGGGCCTCCTGCCCCCCACCGCCGGCCGGGTGGAGATCGCCGGCCACGACGTCTGGAAGGAGCCCCGGGCGGCGAAGCGGGTGATCGGCTACGTGCCGGACACCCCCATCCTCCACGAACTCCTCACCGGCCGGGAGTTCCTCTGGTTCATGGCCGACCTCTACGGCCTGCCCCGGGCCGAGGCCCGGGCCCGGACGGAAGAGCTTCTGGCCGAATTCGGCCTCACCGAAGCCGGCGACCGGCTGATCCGGGAGTACTCCCTGGGGATGAAGCGGAAGCTGGCCATCGCGGCGGCGCTCCTCCACCGGCCCCGGGTGCTCCTGCTGGACGAGGTGACCAACGGCCTCGACGCCCGGGCCGCCCGGGAGGTGAAGGACCGGATCCGGGCCTGGTCCCGGGAGGGGATCACCGTCTTTCTCACCACCCACATCCTCAGCGTCGCGGAGGAGCTGGCCCACCGGATCGGGGTCATTCACCGGGGCCGGCTCCTCTGCGTCGGCACCCTGACGGAACTGGCGGCCCGGGCCGGCCGGCCCCGGGCCAACCCGGAGGGGGGCTTTCTTACCCCCCCCGGCGGCCGGCCGGCCGGGGGGGGGGCGGCGGGGGGGCCGGCGGGGGGGGGGGGGGGGG
>QGUP01000603.1 GCA_003242505.1 Bacillota bacterium | reverse complement strand
ATCCACGTCACCTGGTCCCGTACCTGGACTCCTCGGGGGAACTGAAGACCAAGCCGACCCAGCACAGCGTGGCGGAGCTGAGGAGCATCGGCATCCAGCCCGACGTGCTGGTCTGCCGGTCCGAGCGGCCCCTGCCCCGGGACCTCCGGGAGAAGATCGCCCTCTTCACCGACGTGGAGCTGGACGCGGTGATCCCGAACCCGGACCTGGACACCATCTACCGGGTGCCGCTGGCGCTGGAGGAGGCGGGGCTCGCCCGGATCGTCTGCCGGAAGCTGGGGCTGGAGGACCGGGAGCCGGACCTGGCGGCCTGGCGGGCCCTGGTGGAGCGGGCCACCAACCCGTCCCGGGAAGTGGAGATCGCCCTGGTGGGCAAGTATGTGGCCCTGGAGGACGCATACCTCAGCGTGGTGGAGGCCCTCAACCACGCGGGGATTGCCCACGACGCCCGGGTGCAGATCCACTGGATCGACTCGGAGAAGCTGGAGAACGGCGAGGGGCTGAGGCTCCGGGACGAACTCCTCGCCCGGGTGGACGGCATCCTGGTGCCCGGCGGGTTTGGCTACCGGGGGATCGAGGGGAAGATCGCGGCGATCCAGTATGCCCGGGAGCGGCAGGTGCCCTTCTTCGGCATCTGCATGGGGATGCAGAGCGCGGTGATCGAGGTGGCCCGGAACCTCCTCGGGATCCGGAAGGCCAACTCCACCGAGTTCATCCCCGACTGCCCGGAGCCGGTGATCGATCTGATGGCGGCCCAGAAAGAGATCTGCAACCTCGGCGGCACCATGCGGCTCGGGCAGTACCTCTGCCACCTGGAGCCGGGGTCCAAAGCCCACCGGGCCTACGGCGCCACCCAGGTCTGGGAGCGGCACCGGCACCGGTGGGAGGTGAACAACGCCTACCTGGACCGGCTGGCCAGCGCGGGGCTGAGGCCCGTGGGCTTCTGGAAGGAAGGGAACCTGGTGGAGGTGATGGAACTGGAGGGCCACCCCTGGTTCATCGGGGTGCAGTTCCATCCGGAGCTGAAGTCCCGGCCGGAGCGGCCTCACCCCCTGTTCAAGGACTTCATCCGGGCGGCCCTGGAGTACCGGGAGGAGCGGCTTAGCCGGTCGGCGGCCCAGGGGTAAGGTTTTGAAATTCCTGCCACCCCCGCTCCCAGGCGGGGGTGTTCTTGTGCTATGCTGTCTGTGTCTGGAGCCTGCCTGGACCCTCGCCGGGGAGGGAAGGTGCCGTTGAAAGAGTACGTCTTCCGGGATCCGGTCCACGGGGACATCTCGGTTCAGGACCCGACCATCATCGAGCTCATCAACGCCCCGGAGTTCCAGCGGCTCCGGCGGATCCGGCAGCTCGGGACCTCTTTCATCTCGTACCCCGGCGCGGAGCACACCCGGTTTGCCCACTCCATCGGGGTCTACCACCTGATGAAGCGGGTGCTGGACCACCTGCTGGCCCGGGAGCCGGGGCTCCTGGACCCGGAGACCCGGGTGCTGGCCATGGCCGCGGCGCTGCTCCACGACATCGGCCACGGCCCTTTTTCCCACCTCTTTGAGAAGCTGACGGGGATGAACCACGAGGAGTGGGTGGTCC
>QGUP01000152.1 GCA_003242505.1 Bacillota bacterium | reverse complement strand
GAGGTCTCCCTGGCCCCCGCAGGGGCCGGACAGGAGGGCGGCCCGGCCCTGGACCTTCCCGCCTTTGCCCGGTTGATCCGGGACCTGGGTCTGGCCCCCGCGGCGGCAGACCCGGTGGCCGCCTGCGGGGAGACGGCGGCGGGGGCGGATTCCGGGGCGGGTTCGGGCCCCGCCCCGGCGCCGGCGGATTCCGCCCCGGCCCTGTCTGACCCCGCCCCGGCGCCGGCGGTCTCCGGACCGGCCCCGGCAACTCCGGTGCCGGCGGCCGGCGGGGAAGAGGGCCTCGAGGACCTCCGCCGGGCCATCGACGGGATCGATGCCCAGATCCTGGAACTCATCCGCCGGCGGATGGAACTCGCCCTGGAGGTGGGCCGGCGGAAGGCCCGGCTGGGGCTGGCGGTCTACCAGCCCCTCCGGGAGCGGGCGCTCCTCGAGGGGCTGGTCTCCCGGGCCCTGCCCCCCCTCAGCCCGGCCCTGGTCCGGGAGGTCTGGGGCGTTCTTCTGCGCCATTCCCGGGAACTCCAGGCCCAGGGGGCCGATCGGGGGGTGGCACACGGGTAGGAGGAAGGCATAATAAAGAAGGCAGATCCTGCCGGCCGCCGCTGCCGGAAGGAACGGAACCCCTCTCGAGGCGAATAGGAACCGGGCTGCCCACGCGGCTGGAGGATAGACGATGGACAACATACGTCGCAGTCTCTGGCTTCCCATTGCGGTGGCACTGGTTGCAGCGACGCTGGCTCTCTACTCCACCAGCGAGGGGGCTGGCAGCCCCAGCCCCCTCCCGCCCTCCGACCCGGGGGCGGGTCTCCCCGCCGGGGAGAGCGAACCGGGGGAGAAGGAGAGCAACCCCGGGGAAAGCCACCCCGGGGCGGAGGTCCCGCCGCCGGAGAGCCCGGCGGCGGCCGCGGACGATGCCGCCTGGCGCCGGCTGCAGGCCGAGCTCGAGGCCATCGCGGCGGAGGCGCCGGGCACCTTTGCCTTCGCGGTCCTGGACCTGCAGACCGGCCGCCGGGTCGTGGTCGGCGGCGACCAGGTCTTTCACCCGGCCAGCACTATCAAGGTGCCGCTGGTGATGTACCTGTACGATCTGGCCGCCGCCGGGAAGATCGACCTGGAGGAGCGGCTCACCTACCTGCCCGAGGACCACGAAGGGGGCACCGGCATCCTCCAGAGCCGGGGTCCCGGGGGCCGGTATACCCTGCGGGAACTGGCCGATTACGCCATTCGCTACTCGGACAACGTGGCCAAGAACATGCTCACCCGGCGGCTGGGGTGGGACGCGGTCACCGCTTACTGCGCCGCCCTGGGCGCCGGCGATGCCTGGAACCTCCGCCGCACCCGGGCGGAGGATGCCCTGGGCTACCTGGCGGCTCTGTATGCCCGCCGGAACGAGCCCCTCTTCGGGCTCCTGATCGACCTGATGCAGCGGACCGTCTTTGCCCCCCGGCTCGGCGCCGGCTTCCCCCCGGGGGTGCCGGTGGCCCACAAGATCGGCACCCAGAGCCAGGGGCAGTTCCACGACGTGGCCCTGGTCCTACTGCCGGGCCGGCCCTTTGCCATGGCCGGCTTCTCCCGGGGCGTGGCCCGGGAGGAAGACGCGATCGCCGTCCTCGGCCGGGCGGGCCGGGCCGCGCTGGCCCACTTCCAGGCCCTGGCCGCCGGCGGGCCGTGAGGGCCGGCTCCCGATTGTTGACAGAATTCTAATGTTATGATACAATCAAAAGTTTATTGACGATCGCCCGCCGGTGTGCTATCCTGGGGGTGCGAGCACGGGCACGCTGGGGGGTGCGCCACTTGTTTCAGGTGGGGGATCGGGTTGTCTACCCCATGCACGGCGCGGGGATCATCGAGGCCATCGAGGAGCGGGAGGTCCTGGGCGCACGGCAGACCTACTACGTGATGCGGCTCCCCCTGGGCGACCTCCAGGTGATGATTCCGACCGAGGCGGCCTCAAGCGCCGGACTCCGGCAGGTGGTGCCCCCGGAGACCCTGCACCAGGTCTTTGAGATCCTCCGTTCCCACCGGGCCAAGGTTCAGGCCAACTGGAACCGCCGGTACCGCACCCATCTGGAGAAGATGCGCAGCGGCGACATCCTGGAGGTAGCGGAGGTTGTCAAGAACCTGACCGACCGGGAACGGGAGAAGGGGCTGTCCGGCGGCGAGCGGAAGATGCTGGAGAGCGCCCGGCAGATCCTCCTGAGCGAGATCATCCTGGCCCTGGGCCTGGCCCCCGAGGAGGCCGTGGACCTGGTCGATTCAGCCCTGGCGATGTGAGGAGGACGGGCCCGGGCCCGTCCTTTTGTCTATTCCCTGGTGAACCTGGCAGGGGTTTGGAAACGTCTTAGCAAAGAGAGGGATTGCAGCGAGGGAGACCATCGGGAGCGCCTTGTGGAGGGCTCCTTGCTGGAATAGAATGGAGGATACCGGCGGGCTGCGTCGCGGCCGGATGAAGGAGGTGGCAGGGTGTTTCGGAGAAGCTTGCGGCTGATTCTGACCGGCGTGGGTGTGCTGGCCGGTTTTTCGCTGACCTTCTTCGGACTGGACCAGGTTCCGTTCTTTGGCGCCGTCAGCGACAATACCCTGCTGATGGTGGTCGTCCTGCTCCTGGGCAGCGCCCTGGGTGGCCTTATCGGATTCATGCTGCACCCGGTTGTGAACTGGATGGAAGGCCGCTTGAGCAAGACCCCCTTGCTCGATATCATCTTTGGTGCAGCCGGACTCATCGTGGGACTTATCATCGCCACCCTGCTCAGCCTGGCGATTCGGGAAGTCCAGTGGCTGGGGCCCCTGATGGCGGCCCTGGGGGCCCTGGTCTTCGGGTACCTGGGCATGACCATCGCCGCCCGGAAGCGGGAGGAGCTGGAGAGCTTCCTGGGGGCGGTGCTGGCCGGCCGCCGGGGCGCCCGCAGCGCCGGGCCGGCCCCGGCGCCGGTGGGGGGCATCCCGAAGATCCTGGACACGTCGGTGATCATTGACGGCCGGATCGCCGACATCGTCCGCACCGGCTTCCTGGAAGGGCCGCTGATCATCCCCTCGGTGGTGCTGGAGGAGCTTCAGCACATCGCCGACTCCTCCGATGTCCTCAAGCGGAACCGGGGCCGCCGGGGCCTGGACATCCTCGCCCAGATGCAGAAGGAGAAGGGCGTCCAGGTGCAGATCTACGAGGAGGACCTGGGGGAGGGCGAGGTGGACACCAAGCTCCTCCGGCTGGCCAGGACCCTCGGCGGGAAGATCATCACCAACGATTACAACCTGAACAAGGTGGCCGAACTCCAGGGGGTACCGGTCCTCAACATCAACGAACTGGCCAACGCGGTGAAGCCCGCGGTGCTGCCGGGGGAAGAGATGACCGTCACCATCATCAAGGACGGCAAGGAGCCCGGCCAGGGGGTGGCCTACCTCGACGACGGCACCATGATCGTCGTCGACGGCGGCCGGCGGTACATGGGCGAGACCATCACCGTCCTCGTGACCAGCGTGCTCCAGACCTCCGCCGGCCGGATGATCTTCGCCCGGCCCCGGGGCGGCGAGCACCGGGGCGACCGGGGTGCGGAGCGGGAGCGGGTGGCGCCGTGACGGTACCCATCGGGTCGGTTCCCCTGGCTGTGGGGGTGACCGCCATCATTCCGGCCGCCGGCAGCGGCCGCCGGATGGGGGGTGGCACCCCCAAGCAGTTTCAGCCCCTGGCCGGGGTGCCGGTGCTGATCCACACCCTCCGGCTCTTTGCCGCCGAGCCCCAGGTGGATGAGATCGTGGTGGCGGCGCCCCCGGACCATCTGGAGGCCACCTGGCGCCTGGTGCGGGAGTACGGCGTCGAGAAGGTGACCCGGGTGGTCCCCGGCGGCCGGGAGCGGCAGGAGTCGGTCTGGCGGGCCCTCCAGGCGGTGACGAGCCGCCCCCGGGTGGTGGTGGTCCACGACGCCGCCCGGCCCCTCCTGAGCCCGGCGGGGCTGCGGGGGATCCTTGCCGCCGCATCCCGCTACCCGGCCCTCACCATGGGGATCCCGGTGAAGGACACCATCAAGGTGGCGGAGGTGCCTGCCGGAGGCGTGGTGCCGGTGCACGGTGCCGGGGCCCCGGGGGGCCCGGGGCCGGCGGGCGGCGCCGGGGCCGCCGGAGGCGGCGGCGGCTCCGGGGGCGGGGAGGCCGGGGGGCTGCCCCAGGTGGTCCGGACCCTCCCCCGGGAGACCCTCTGGGCGGTCCAGACCCCCCAGGTTTTCCACGCCAGCCTCCTGGAGCGGGCCCACCGGCAGGCCCTGGCCGACGGCTTTGTCGGCACCGACGACGCGGTGCTGGTGGAGCGGCTGGGGGAGCCGGTGGCGATCTACCCCGGCGAGCCGGAGAACCTGAAGCTCACCACCCCGGAGGACTGGGCCCTGGCCGAAGCGATCCTGGCCAGGCGAAAGGTGGGATGAGGATGCGCCGTTCCGCCTTGTGGGAGTGGATCCGGGACCTGATCCTGATGCTCGCCCTGGCCCTGGCCTTCCGGGCGGGGGTGGCCGAGGCCCGGCAGATTCCCACCCCCTCCATGGTGCCGACCATCCTCCCCGGGGACCGGGTGCTGGTGGACAAGCTCTTCTTCCGTTTCGACGAGCTGGAGCGGGGCGATATCGTCGTCTTCCGGCCTCCCGGGGGCGGCAAACTGGACTACATCAAGCGGGTGATCGCCCTGCCCGGGGAGGAGGTCGCGGTCCGGGACGGCCGGGTCTGGATCAACGGCCAGCCCCTGGAGGAGCCCTACATCGCCGAGCCGCCAGCCTATGAGTACGGCCCGGTCCGGGTGCCGGAGGGCAAGGTGCTGGTCCTGGGGGACAACCGGAACAACAGCCAGGACGGCCACATCTGGGGACTGCTGGACATCAAGGCGATCAAGGGCCGGGCCGTCTTCCGGTTCTGGCCCTTGAGCCGCTGGGGGCCGCTGAAGTAGGTCAGGACGGAGGGTGAGCCTTGCGGGTCGGAATCGGCTACGACGCCCACCGGCTGGTGCCCGGCCGGCCCCTGGTCCTGGGGGGCGTGACGATCCCGTCGGAGGTGGGGCTCGAGGGCCACTCCGATGCGGACGTCCTCACCCATGCGGTGATGGACGCCCTCCTCGGTGCCGCCGGTCTCCGGGACATCGGCCACCACTTCCCGGACACGGACCCGTCCCTGGCCGGGGCCTACAGCCTCGGCCTCCTGGCCAGGGTCCGGGGTCTTTTGCGGGAGCAGGGGTGGCGGCCGGTGAACATCGACGCGACCCTGATCGCCGAGCGCCCCCGGATCGCCCCGTACCGGGAGGCGATGCGGAACTGCCTGGCCCAGGCCCTGGGCCTCTCCCCCGGGGACGTGAGCCTGAAAGCCACCACCAACGAGGGGCTCGGGGCCCTCGGCCGGGGGGAGGGCATCGCCGCCATCGCGGTGGCCCTCATCGCCCGGGAGTGACCGGCCGGCCCGGCGCCGGTCGACCCGCCGGCCCGGCACCTGTTGAGCCGCCGGCCTGGCGCCTGGCGGCGACCCGGGCAGGGCTGGGACGACCCCTGGCTTGACATGGATGAACCGGTAACCCTATAATCCAAGCAAGCCTAACCAAA
>QGUP01000151.1 GCA_003242505.1 Bacillota bacterium | reverse complement strand
CTTTTACTGTCTACCGTGTCGCCCCCCTGTGCCCGGCGTGCCGGAACCGCAAGCTGACCCGGGGGGGTGATCGGGCCCCCCCGCGGCTCCACTCGGACCCGGGGCGCGCCGTGGCCGAGACCGCGACCCTGGCGATGCTGGGCCGGACCCCGGAGGACCTCCGGCCCGCTGCCCAGGAACTGGCCGAGCGGGTGGCGGCGGCGGTGGGGGACCGGGCCGAGGTCCGGGTGGTGGAAGGCACCTCCCAGGCCGGGGGCGGCGCCCTGCCGGGGGTGGAGATCCCGACGGTGCTGGTGGCCGTCACCCCCCGGCGGCCGGTCCACCGGGTGGAGGCCCGGCTCCGGGAGGCCGATCCCCCGGTGATGGTCCGGGTCCAGCAGGACCGGATCCTCCTGGACCTCCGGACCCTGTGGCCGGACGAGTTCCCCCTGGTGGCCGGCGCCCTGGCACAAGCCTGTAAGGAAGAGGAGTCTGATGATGCGGGTTGAGAAACTGGAAGGAGTGGCGCTCAGCACCTCCCCTGCGGTGCTGGACTTTCTGCGCCGGACAGGGCCCATCCGCCAGCGGTTGACCTACGATCCCTTCGACCCCTCCAGTTTCCGGGCCCGGCAGCGGTACCTGCAGGAGCACTACCGGGGCGATCGCCGGGCCCTCAGTGCGGCCCTCGTCGAGTACAACCGGCACATCGGCGCCGGGCCGGCGGCCCTCCGGAATGCCGAACGCCTCGCCGAGCCCGAGGCCCTGGCGGTGGTTACGGGCCAGCAGGCGGGGGTGGGGGGCGGCCCGCTCTTCACCCTCTACAAGGCCATCACCGCCATTCAGCTCGCCCGGCAGCAGTCCGAGGCCCTGGGGGTGCCGGTGATCCCGGTCTTCTGGGTGGCCGGGGAGGACCACGACTTTGCCGAGATCGCGCGGGTGGAGTTCCCCGGCCGGGAGGGCCCGGTGCGGCTCACCCTGGGGGGCGCTCCCCCGGGCCGGGTCTCCGTGGGCCACCTGCCCGCGGGCGAGGCGGTGGCGGAGTTCCTCGGGGCCCTGGAGGAGGCCCTGCCCCCGACGGAGTTCCGGGGCCCCCTCCTGGAAGCGCTCCGGGAGGATGCCCATCAGGCCGGCAACCTGGCCGACTGGTTCGCCCGGCTGATGGCCCGGCTCTTCCGGGAGAGCGGGCTGGTGTTCCTCAACCCCATGTGGCCCGGGATCCGCCGGCTGGAGGCCCCCTTCTTCCAGGAGGTCCTCCGGCGGAGCCGGGAGGTGGACGCCGCCCTGGCCGCGGGGATCGAGGCCTGGAAGGCCGCAGGCTACGCTCCGACCCTCGACTACAAGGCCGGGGACGTCAACCTCTTCCACTACGTGGACGGCCAGCGGATGCCCCTGGCCGGGGACGGGGAGGCGGTCTGGGTCCGGGACCATCCGGAGATGCGCTGGTCCCTCCATGACCGGCTCGACCTCGCCGCCGCAGCCCCGGAGCAGTTCAGCACCAACGTGGTCACCCGCGCGGTGGCCCAGGGCTGGCTCCTGCCGGACCTGGCCCTGGTGGCCGGGCCCGGGGAGATCCAGTACTGGGGGCAGTTGCCGGAGGTCTTCCGGGTCTTCGGGATGGAACTGCCGGTGGTCTACCCCCGGACCAGCGCCACCCTGGTGGAGCCCCCCATCGCCCGGTATATGGAGAAGCTCTCCCTCTCCCCCGAGGAGGTCTTCCGGGGGGACCTCGCCCAGCACCGGCAGCGGCTCCTGGAGGAACTGGACGCCATCGGTCTGGATGAGCTCTTCGACCGGTTCCAGGCCGAGGTGGAGGAGCGGCACCAGCGGGTGCTGGAGACCATCCAGCAGCTCGACCCCGACCTCATCCAGGTGGGGCAGGAGAACCGCCGGCAGATCCTGCGGCAGATTCAGATCCTGCGGGAGAAGGCCTGGCAGGCCCACCGGCAGCGGCACCAGGTGATCATCCGGCAGCTCGACCGGACGGCCCAGTGCCTGCTCCCCGGGGGCGAACTCCAGGAGCGGGTCCACACGGTCATCTACTACCTGGCCAAGTACGGCCCGGACCTGCCGGAGCGGCTGGCGGCGAGCCTGCCCCTGCCAGCGGAGGCCGGCGGGGCCTCCCACCTGCTGGTCTACCTGGGCTGAGACGCCTGCCGGGAATCGGCGTCCGCAGCGAACCGGTGCCTGTAGCGAATCGAAGCGGCCCCGGGAGTACCGGGGCCGCTTCTTGCGCCTTCGGCCCCAGCCCGGTGCCGCTTTTCGCGCCTCAGGCCCCGGCCCGGCGCCGCCCGGGCGGATCCGCCCTGCCGGTTGGGGCCGGCTGCTGTTTACAGGAAGAATATCGATTCTCAAGAGGGAATCGCTGGACAAGGTGCGTATATCAGGCAATGGCAGGCAGCCGGGGGCGAGCCGCTGAGCCCTGCGGGAGCACGCCGCGGAGCCCTGGCGACCGCGGCTCCGGCGCCGAACCGAGCAGCATCCGCCAAGTCCCTGCAGCATGCATCACCGGACAAGGAGGGATTGCGATGTCGAAGCGGTGGCGGGTCTGGGGGTCGCTGGCGGCCCTGAGCCTCTTGATTCTCGGGGCGGTAACCCCGGCGGTAGCCATCTCCGGCGGTGCCGTCGGGTCCCAGGCGGTCCGGCCCGTGCCGGTGCAGATCCTGGCCATCAACGACTTCCACGGGCAGCTGGGTCCTGGCCGCACGGTGGACGGCCGGCCGGTGGGCAGCGCCCCGGTGCTGGCGGCTTACCTGAAGGCCCGGGAGGCGCTGCTGCCTCAGGGGACGCTCCTGGTCCACGCCGGCGATGCGGTGGGGGCAAGCCCGCCGATCTCCGCCCTGCTCCAGGACGAGCCCACCATCGAGTTCCTCAACTACATGGGCTTTGACGTGGGCACCGTCGGCAACCACGAGTTCGACGAGGGCGTCGCGGAACTGCTCCGGCTGGTCCGGGGCGGCCGGCATCCGAAGACCGGCTACTTCCCCGGTGCTGCCTTCCCGTACACCGTCGCCAACGTGGTCGATGCCGAAACCGGCGACCCGATCCTGCCCCCCTACGTGGTGAAGGCGGTGAACGGGGTGCGCCTGGGATTCATCGGCGTGGTGACCCCGGAGACGCCGACCATCGTCACCCCCACCGGCGTGGCGGGGCTGGCGTTCCTCGATCCGGCGGAGGCGGTGAACCGCTGGGTGCCGGAGCTGAAGCGCCAGGGGGTAAGGGCCATCGTCGTTCTGGCCCACCTGGGGAACGACCCCGCGGTTCCGGATGAGATCGTCGGCCCCGTGGCGGACCTGGCCCGCCTGGTGGACGACGAGGTGGACATCATCATCTCCGGCCACACCCACAGCTACATCGACGGCTGGGTGGACGGCAAGCTCATCGTCCAGGCTTACTCCTACGGCACCGCCTTTGCCGACGTCGACCTGACGGTGGATCCCATCACCGGCGACGTGCTGGTCGCTACGGCCGAAGTGGTGACCACCTGGGCCGACGAGGTGACCCCGGATCCCGGGGTGCAGGCCCTGGTGGACGGTTACCAGGAGAAGGTCGCACCGTTGGTGGAGCGGCAGGTCGCGGTGGCGGAGACCCCCATCACCCGGGAGGCGTCCCCGGCCGGGGAGTCCGCCCTGGGGAACCTGATCGCCGACGCCCAGCGGTGGAAGATGGGCACGGACTTTGCCTTCATGAACCCCGGCGGGATCCGGGCGGATCTGGACGCGGGGCCCATCACCTGGGGTGAGCTCTACGCCGTCCAGCCCTTCGGCAACGACCTGGTGAAGATGACCCTCACCGGGGAGCAGATCTACCGGCTCCTGAACCAGCAGTGGCAGGAGGGCCGCACCCGGTTCCTCCAGATCTCCGGCCTCACCTACACCTACGACGAGAGCCGCCCGTGGGGCGACCGGATCCTGGAGGTCCGGCTGCCCGACGGCCGGCCCATCGACCGGGAAGCCCGGTACACGGTCACGGTGAACAGCTTCCTGGCCGCCGGCGGCGATAACTTCACCGTCCTCACCGAGGGGACCGACCGGGTGGTGGGCCCGGTGGACCTCGACGCCCTGGTGGAGTACCTGGAGCAGATGGGCGGTCCGGTGACGGCCCAGATCGAGGGCCGGATCCAGAAGGTGGGCGGCGGCAACTAGCCGGGACGGCAACAACCGCTCTGGCGCCCTGCCCCGGGCGGCCTGGCCAGGCCGCCCGGGGCCCGGGGCCATGGTCAGGTCCTCCCCCTGATGCGGTCCGACCCCGGCGCAGGCCCTTTTCGGGCCTGCGCCGGGGTCGGCGCTTTTCGGGCCAGCCGCCGGCCCGGGCGGGGCGCCCGCCCCTGCCGCGGCCCGGGCCCCGGGCTACTGCAGCTTGCTCCCGGGGTTCATGGGCCGGTCTCCGGCCCGGTCCTCCCGGCCGTCCAGGAGGTGGCCCATGCCCCGGACCAGGGTGTCGTCCTCCAGCACGCTGTAGAGGTGGTAGGCCAGGTCTTCCCGGTCCCTCAGCACCTCCTGGAGCACCTCCGCGGTCCCCCAGTCCTGCAGTTCGTGGGCCCGGGTGATGGTCCGGCGCAGCATCTCCTGGATCTTCAGCTCGTGTTCCAGGTCGTTCCGGAGGAAGTCCCGGATGCTGTACCGGCCCTCGACCTCGTGCTTGATGTACGAGAGCTCGTGCTGGGTGACCGGATGGGCGGTGGGCACCCCGCCCAGCCGGGCCACCCGCTCCCCAACCTGGTCGATGTTGCGCTGGGTCACCCGGATGTGCTCGTCCAGCAGGTCGTGGAGGCTCAGGAACCCCTCGGCCCCCTCGCTCATCCAGTGGTGCTTGTGGTACTGGTGCAGGGCCACCGTCAGGGCGCACTGGTGGTCGTCCAGGTGGAGGGCCATCTCCTGGCGCACCTCGTAGGGCAGGCCGATGCCCGCCCCGACCTCCTTGACGGTCCGGGGCGCCTGCCGGGTGATCATGCTGTGTTCCGTGTTGTGCCCCGGCATGGTGGGGTCAAAGCCGGACTTGTCCAGGTTGAACTCCCCGGCGAAGTTCCGCAGGCTGGATACCGCTGCCCCCAGGTCCGGGTTGGGCGCCTGGGGGGACGGCGATCCGGGATGCTGCACGCCTCTCTCTCCCTTCCTGTGGGTCATGGCGGAACGGTCCCGGGGGATCGTGTGGGGCGATCCCGCCGGCCCTACACCCGATATCCCGCCGGCGCTGCGACCGATCCACCGCCGCATCCTGCGGACGCACCCTGCGGACTCCTGTTATAATCACAGGCGAGGCCTTCTCCCCAGTCCCCCTGTCTGCGGGCCTGGCGTATGTTTGGTCCAGGGAATCGATGGGTACCCTGTTGGGGGTGCCCTGCCAAGGGGCGCCGGCGTCCGTACACGGAAGGGAGTGGAGGGGATGAAGGTCGCAATCATCGGTGCGGGCCGGATGGGCTCGCTCCTGGCCAACCGCCTCCCCGGCAACGTCCGCAAGGTGATCATCAGCCGCCGGCGCGCCTCTGCCGTCGAACTGGCCGACGAGGTGGGCGGGATTGCCGCCGACACCCTCAGTGCGGTTCGGGGGTGCGCAGTGGTCTTTCTGGCGGTGCCCGGGCCGGTGTGGCCAAACCT
>QGUP01000602.1 GCA_003242505.1 Bacillota bacterium | reverse complement strand
CGAGCCCCACCTCCAGCACCAGCCAGTCCACCCGCTGCCGGGCATAGTGGAGGAAGGCCAGGGCGGTGGTCACCTCAAACTCCGTCGGCTGCTCGTACCCCTCCCGGACCATGGCCTCCACCGCCGGCCGGACCTCGGCCGCCAGGGCGGCCACCTCCCCGTCGGCGATGGGCCGGCCGTCCACCTGGATCCGCTCGTTCCACCGCTGGAGGGCCGGGGAGGTGTAGAGCCCCACCCGGTGGCCGGCGGCCCGGAGGCCCGCCGCCACCATCGCGGCGGTGGAGCCCTTGCCGTTGGTGCCGCCGATGTGGACCACCCGGTAGCCCGCCCGGTGGGGGTCCCCCAGGCGGCGGAGGAGTTCCCGGGTCCGCTCCAGGCCGGGCTTCATGCCGAAGCGCAGGAGGGACTGCAGCCAGCGCAGGGCATCCAGGTACTCGATGGGCCATCGTCTCCTTTCGCAGCTCGGTGCTGCCGGGCGGCTCGCTGCCTCCGGGCGGCTCCGTGCCTCCGGGCCCTGCGCCTTGGGCCCGGAGGCGGGGCCCCGGGCCCCCGGGCCCGGGAGGGGTTCCGCTCCGGAACCTCCCCGCTACCGCCCCGGGGCCGTCTCCCCGGCCGGGAGCGCCGATCCCCGGTCCTCCGCCCGCACCGCGGCCGCCAGGGCCGCCAGCACCGCCAGGGCCGCCGCCACCCGCTCGGTCCCCCGGAAGGCAGCCAGGAACGCCTCCGCCGACCCCCGGCCCGCGGCCAGACCGGCGGCCTGCAGGGCGGCGAAGAGGGCGCCGGCCAGGGCAACTCCCGTCACCATCCCCACGTTCCGGGCCGTGGCCAGGAGCCCCGCCGCGATCCCCTGCCGGTCCCGGGGAACCGACCCCATGATGGCGCTGTTGTTGGGGGTGGTGAAGAGCCCGGCCCCGAGGCCCACCAGCACCAGGGGCGCGACGATCCGCCCGAGGGGCGCGGACTCCGGGATCCACCCCATCAGGCCGATCCCGGCGGCCATCACCAGCATCCCCGCCACCGAGAGGCCCCGGGTCCCGAGGCGGTCGGCCAGAGCCCCGGCCAGGGGCGAGGTGAGGGCCATGGTCAGGGGCTGGGCGGTGAGGATGAGCCCCGCCATCCGGGGCGCGAAGCCCCGGAAGCGCAGGAGGTAGAAGGGCAGGAGAAAGACCAGCATGAAGTTGACCACGTACTGCAGGTAGGCGGCGGTAAAGCTCGAGGCAAACAGCCGGTTGCGGAAGATCCCCAGGGGCACCACCGGCTGGGGCGCCCGGGCCTCCTGCCAGACAAAGGCCACGAGCGCCCCGGCGGCCAGGGCGAAGAGCCCGACCTGCTCCGGGCTCGCCCAGCCGGCCTCCTCCACCCGGCTGAGGGCCAGCAGCAGGCTCACCAGCCCCAGGGCGAAGAGGCCGGCTCCCACCAGGTCAAACCGCTGCCCGCCCCGGCGTTCCCCCCGGGGCAGCACCGCCGCGGCGAGGGCTGCCCCCAGGGCGGCCACGGGGACGTTGATCCAGAAGACCCAGTGCCAGCCCCAGAGGTCGGTGATGTAGCCGCCCAGGCTGGGGCTGGCACTGGGTCTTCTGGATCAACGTCCCCGTGGCC
>QGUP01000601.1 GCA_003242505.1 Bacillota bacterium | reverse complement strand
TTCCACCCCTCTATTGCGCCGGAGGGTTCGCATTGTATCAAGCGATGGACGGGGGCCACCCCCGCCCTGACGGTGGACAGCCCCGAGCCCTGGGACGTGGACTCCCCCCGGCTCTACACCCTCCGGCTCACCCTCCTGGCCCCCGGGGGGCGGAGCGAGGACGGGGAGGCGGGCGCCGGGACGGTCATCGACGCCTGGGAGGACACCTTCGGCTTCCGCACCATCGAGGCCCGGGAGGGGCGGATCTGGCTCAACGGCCGGCCGATCTACCTCCTGGGGGCCCTGGACCAGGACTACTACCCCGACACCATCTGCACGCCCCCCTCGGACGAGTTCCTCCGGGACCAGTTCCTGCGGGCGAAGGAACTGGGGCTCAACCTCCTCCGGTGCCACATCAAGGTGCCGGACCCCCGCTACCTCTACTGGGCAGACCGGCTGGGGCTGCTGGTCTGGGCGGAACTGCCGAGTTGGCGCACCCTGACCCCCGGGGCCCGGCGGCGGGCCCGGGAGACCCTGGCGGGGATGGTGGAGCGGGACTTTAACCATCCGAGCCTGGTGATCTGGACCATCGTCAACGAGGACTGGGGGACCGACCTCCCCGGGGAGCCGGACCACCGGGCGTGGCTCAAGGAGATGTACGACTGGCTGAAGGCCCTGGACCCCACCCGGCTGGTGGTGGACAACTCCCCCTGCCCCCCCAACTTCCACGTGAAGTCGGACCTGAACGACTTCCACTGGTACCAGGCCCTGCCGGATCGGCCCGAGGGCTGGACCGGCTTCACCGCGGCGTGGGTCCGGGACCCCGGCCGCACCTACTCCCCCCGCGGGGACGCCTGCCGCCAGGGGGACGATCCCCTGGTGCTCTCGGAGTTTGGCAACTGGGGGCTGCCCGACGTCCACAACCTGCTGGACCCGGACGGCCGGGAACCCTGGTGGTTTGAGACCGGCCGGCAGTGGGACGGCGGGGTGTGTGACCCCGCGGGGGTGCTGGAGCGGTGCGCGCCCCTGGGGGCTGGAGGAGGTCTTCGGCTCCTGGGAGCGGTTTGTCGCCGAGAGCCAGGAGGCGGAGTTCGAAGCCCTTAAGTTCGAGATCGAGGATATCCGCCGGCACGGGGAGATCGCCGGGTATGTGATCACCGAGTTCACCGACGTCCACTGGGAGTGCAACGGCCTCCTGGACCTCGCCCGGAACCCGAAGGTCTTCCACCACCGGTTTGCGATGGTCAACGCCCCGGATGTGGTCCTGGGCCTGCCGGACCGGTTCCGGTACGCCGCCGGGGAGACGGCCCGGGTGGCGGTGCTGGTCTCCCACTTCTCTCCCCGGCGGCTCCGGGGCTGCGCCGTGGACTGGGAAGTGCCGGAGCTGGGGCTCCGGGGCCGGCTCCCGTGCCCGCCGGAACTGCCCCTGGCCCAGGTGACTTCCCTGGGCGAGGTGGAGGTCCCGGTGCCGGAGGTGAACCGCCCGGTCCGGGCCACCCTCCACCTCTGCCTCCGGGCCCGGAACGGCCAGGCCGTAGCCCGGAACCAGGTGCGGCTCCCCCTCTTCCCGCGGGTGGCGCCGGTGGTGCCGATAAACCGGGTGACGCCGGTGGTGCCGATA
>QGUP01000600.1 GCA_003242505.1 Bacillota bacterium | reverse complement strand
CGGCGAGACCGCCGCACCCGCGGCCCCCGCGGCGGGTGACACCACCGCGCCCGTAGCACCGGAGGCAGGCGATACCTCCGCGCCCGCCGCGCCGGCGGCCGGCAACACCTCCGCGCCCGCCGCCCCGGCAGCGGGCACCGACCCGGCGGTGGCGGCGGCGGAGACCCTCCGGGCCCTGGGGATCGTCACCGGGGACGACCGGGGGCTGCGGCTCCAGGACCGGATCACCCGGGCGGAGATCGTCACCATCCTGGTGCGGGCTTCCGGCCTCGCCTACCTGGAGCCCCTCAACCGGGAGGTCTACTCCTTCCCCGACGTGGCCGGCCACTGGTCCCGGGGATTCGTGGCCGTGGCCAGGAGCCAGGGGTACATCGCGGGCCGGGGAGACGGTCGGTTCTACCCCGACGCCGAGGTAACCCATGCCGAGGCGGTCACCCTCGTGGTCCGGCTGGCCGGCATTGAGGTGACCGAGACCGACTGGCCCCACAACTACTTCCGGGCCGCCGAGGCCGCGGGGATTCTCCCCATGGACCTGGACCTCGCCGCGGCCCCCAACCAGCCGGCCC
This sequence comes from Bacillota bacterium, assembly GCA_003242505.1. GTDB lineage: Bacteria > Bacillota > Sulfobacillia > Symbiobacteriales > ZC4RG38 > ZC4RG38. The sequence goes on along the minus strand of QGUP01000600.1, from coordinate 1,036 downwards.
TCCGGGGGACGGTTTTCCGGCTGGTCGATGCCGCGATGCGGGTCGCGCGGGATGAATCCGGCCGGAACCTCTACCAGCGCCACCACGACGCCGAGGCCCCGACCATCACCCTGACCGCGCCCACGGGCCCGGTGGAGGCCGCCGGGGCGGGCGATACGGTGACCGTCGAGGGGACGGTCCGGGAGAACCGGCGCCTGGCCCGGCTGGAGGTCGCGGGCATCCCCGTGCCTGTAGGGCAGGACGGCCACTTCCGGGTGAACGTCCCGGTGCCGGCGGACGGGGAGCCCATCGCGGTGGTGGCCACCGACGCCGCGGGGAACGTCGCCCGGGTGGAGATCCCCGTTGCCGCCGGGCCCCGGCCGGCGGCCGCCATCGAGATCGAGGTGGAGGGCACCCTGGAACTGACCGTCGGGGAGAGCCGGGAGGTGCCGGTCCAGGTCCTGGACGATCGGGGCCAGCCCATCCCCGATGCGGCCCTCACCGGTGAGGTGGTGGGCGGCATCGGCACCTTCGACCCGGAGACCCGGACCTTCACCGCCACCCGGAGCGGCAGCGGCTACCTCGAACTCCGCTCCGGGGAGGTGACGGCCCGGGTGCCGGTGCAGGTGGTCTCCCCCGTCGCCCGGCTGGAGATCACCCCGGCGGAGGCCACGGTGGCGCGGCTCACCGAGACTTCTGTCACCTTCCGGGCCTACGATGACGACGGCCGGCTGGTGGCCGTGGAGCCCGAGTGGACCCTGGAGCCCCAGTCCGGCGCGGTCTTCGACAACGGGGTCTTCGTCGCCTGGCGGCCAGGGGTCTACACCCTCACCGCCCGGGCCCTGGGCACCGAGGCCAAGGCCACCTTCCGGGTCTACGGCGAGCCGGCCCGGCTGGAGCTCAGGGGTCCCGATGAGCTGGTGGCCAGCGAGGGGGCCGAGGTCATGTTCACCGCGGTGGTGGTGGACGAGCGGGGCACCCCGGTCCTCAGCCACAGCGAGCCCATCACCCTGGCGGTGGCCGGCAACCGGCCCGGCATCGCGGTGGAGCCCATCGG
>QGUP01000150.1 GCA_003242505.1 Bacillota bacterium | reverse complement strand
GGGGGGCGGCAGCCGGCCCCAAGATCCCCCGGGCCCAACAAAAAACTGACCAAGGGAAAAGCCCCCGCCGGCAGAGACCCCCCAGGAGAGCAGGACGGGGGCCGGCCGTCGGGGCCGCCGGTCCCACACCCGCCCCAGTTCGTTGAAGAGGTTCTGGGGGCAGATCCAGCCGCAGAAGACCCGGCCGAGGAGGACCGAAGCGGCGACGATGAGGTAGATCCCGGCCATGGCCACCAGCCCGACGTAGAAGAAGTGCCGGGCAAAGAAGCGCTGGCCGAAGAGGTAGAAGGAAGCGCTGGCCAGGTCGACCCGGAACCAGTTCAGAAAGGGCGCCAGGATGAGGAGCGCCAGGGCCCCGACCTGGACCGCCCGCCGGTAGGGCCGCACCCGGTACCGGACCTTTCGGAGCCGGCTCCCGGTCCGGCCCGGCACCGCCAGGGCCATCGCCAGACCCTCCTCCAGGGCGGTTAGAAGCCGAACTCCGGGTGGGTGGGCTGGAGGATGGCAAAGTTAATCAGGTAGTAAAGGAAGAAGGCGGCAATCCCGACATAGACCGCCAGGAGCCACCGGGGAACCCCGGGCTCCCCGGCCTCCGGATGGGAGGGGTGCCGGGAATCGGCCATCGCCATCGACCTCCTAGGGACCCGGGATGGGCTCATCGTCCTTGACCATCCGGTACTTGACCTCTTCGGAGAAAGTGGCCGCTCCCGAGGTGTGGGCCCAGTACATCAGCAGGGCCAGGAGGGACCAGATGGCCAGGACGGCCAGGAGCAGGATGCCCGTGGACTGGGCGATCTCCCCGAGGGACCGGGCCTGGCTAATGAGTCCGCCCACTGCCGTCACCCCCTTGTGGGGCCAGGGCCCTGGATGGGGCTCAGGGCCGGATCTGCTGGATGTTCTTGATATAGGTGGCCAGGGCCCAGCGCTGCTCCTCGGACAGGCTCCGCTCCCAGCCGGGCATGCCGAGTTTGGAGCCGACGGTGATGGCCCAGTAGAGGAACTGCTCGCTTCGGGCCTGGCTCCGCTCGTACAGGTCCGCGGACCGGACCTTCTCCGTGAGCTGCTTGCCCCGGAGGTCCGGGCCGTGGCAGGCGACGCAGCTCTGGGCAATGATCGGCTCGGCGATGGCCACGGCCCCCTGCAGATCGCCGGCAAAGGGGTTCTGCAGGGACCGGAACTCCTCGGGCAGGTCCGCCTCCGTCAGGTCCGCCAGCCGCTCCGGCTGCTGCAGGGGCTTCACGGACCAGTCCCGGAGGGAGACCAGGTATTCCGCCAGGGCCTCCAGTTCCTCCTCGGGCAGGTGGGCGTAGGAGGGCATGATCGACCGGGGGTCATAGGCCCGGGGGTTCTTCAGGTGGCCGATGTGCCAGTCCTTGCTGGGCAGCCGGTCGCCGACGAACTTCAGGTCCGGGCCGGTCCGCTCGGTGCCCAGGAGCACCGGGTTGTCGTTGGCGTAGTCCGAGGGCCGGGAGGGCCGCTTGTTCGGCCCCTGGAAGGCCGCGTCGTTGGGAATGGTCCGCACCTGCTGGGTGTGGCAGTAGAAGCAGCCCTCCCGCTGGTAGATCTGCTTGCCCTTGAGGGCCAGTTCGCTGTACTGGGGCGTCGCCTCGTCCGCGGCGTAGAGTTCTTCCTGCATGAGGGGCAGGGCCACAGTCACGGCGATGGCAAAGCTGAGGAGCAGGAAGGCCCCGAGGGCGACCAGGGCAGCGTTCCGGTGCAGCATCCGTCCGGCGTTCCTCCCTTCAGGCCTCAAGCGCCAGGCCTCAGGCCCCGGCAGGCTCGACCGCCCGGGCAGGGGCCGCCTCGCCGGCGTCCTGGCCGGCTTCGAAGGGCTTGCCCGCGGTCGCGGTCTTGTACACGTTCCAGCCAAAGAGCACCTGACCCAGGATGATCACCGCGCCGGAGATGGCCCGGAGGATATAGTAGGGCCGCATCATGGCGACGCCTTCGATGAAGTTGGCGCTCTGGTTCTGGGCCCAGAAGGCGCCCTGGACCAGGCCGGCGATGGTCAGGTCGATGAACATCAGGAGGAAGCCCCACAGGCTGAGGTGGAAGTGCCACTCCTGCAGGGCCTTGCTGTAGATGGCCCGCCCGGTCAGCCGGGGCAGCATGTAGTAGATGGCGGCGTACATGATGAAGGAGAAGGTGCCCAAAAGGGCCACGTGGGCGTGGCCGACCACCCAGTTGGTGAAGTGGGTGATGGCGCTGACCGACCGCAGGGACTGCATCGGCCCCTGGAAGCAGGTGATGAAGTAGAAGACGATGGCGGTGGTGAGGAACTTCAGGGGGACGCTGTCCCGGACCAGGTGCCACTTGCCCTTCATGGTGCCGTAGAAGTTGGTGACCACGGTCCAGACCGGGATGATCAGCATCACCGAGAAGGCGATGGCGATGGTCTGGACCCAGTAGGGGACCGGGCCGTTGACCAGGTGGTGGGCCCCGGTGGGGCCGTAGACCCAGAAGATGCTCCAGAACCCGATCATGGAGAGCTTGTGGCTGTAGATGGGGTTGCCCGTGAGCTTGGGCAGGAGGTAGTAGACGGCCCCCACCCCCACCGGGGTGAACCAGTAGCCAAGGATGTTGTGGCCGTAGAACCAGTTGAGGATCGCGTCGTTGACGCCCCAGATCGGGTTCTGGGGGAGCAGGAACTGGTTGCCGATGACGTAGATGATCGGGGTGGTGACCAGCGCCCCGAGGAAGTACCAGGCGCTGACGTACAGCTCCCCCTTCTCCGTCCGGTTCTTGACGGTCATGAAGAGGTTGACCGCCACCAGCAGGAAGGTCGCGGTGATGATCCACTTGATGTACCAGGGGGTTTCGGCGTACTCCCGGCCCACGTTGCCGCCGGCCAGCAGGGAGACGGTGGTCAGGCCCAGGGCCAGGTTATGCAGCAACGCGGTGAAGACCCCGAGCCCCTCGCTCCAGAGCTTGCCCCCCACCACCCGGGGCGTCATGTAGAAGAGGGTGGCAAAGTAAGCGCCGGTCAGCCAGCCGAAGAGCACCAGGTTGGTGTGGACCGGCCGCACCCGGCCGAAGGTGAAGTACTCCAGGACGGGCAAGCCGACGATGAGGTCTGGCCAGACCATCAGCACCGCGGCGAAAAGGCCGAAGAGCATGCCCAGGAACATCCAGAAGAGGCCGCCGTAGATGAAGGCGCGGGCAGCAGCACCTTCGCGATAGGTGAGTCGCACCGTTCCTTCTCTCCTCCCTATGGAGTGCCCAGGGTGAAGGTGACGTAGGCCAGCCCCCCGGCGATGAACAGGGCCAGGAGGACCATCCCGGCCACCGGGACCCAGACCAGCCCCTCCGCCCGGCGCCGGGGCGGCCGCAATGCCGCGGGATCCACGGGGTCGCCCCGGTGCAGGATCCCGTACTTGACCGCCTCGCCGAAGCTCAGGACCCCGTGGCGCAGGGCCCAGGCGATGACCGCCGCGGAGAACCCGCCGAAGACCAGGAAGAGGCCGGCAAACTGCTGCATCACCACCTGCCCCCAGGCGGCGCCGCCGAGGAACTCCTCGGGACCGCCCAGGTGAGCGGTGTACCAGCTGCCGGCGACCAGGGCCACCAGACCTGCCACCAGGGCCCCGAGGCCGAGCCGCTGGCCGTACCCCCGGAGCCGGCCTGGCCAGAGCCCCAGGACGCCCAGGAGGCCAAGGAAGGTCAGCACCAGGCTGATCCCGCCGAAGGCCCCCATCACGTCCGGGGTGCCGCCGCTCAGGTGGTCGGCCAGGGCCGGGGCCGGCAGGGCCATCGCTCCGGCGACTGCGCCGGCCAGGGTCGCAGCCCGCCTGACCACTGCCCCTGCCGTTCTGCCGGCCAGGGCCACCGCCGGCCGGATCCCCGGCCGCCCGGGGCCGGCGCCCCCCCGGCCCACCCCCCATCCCCCCTTTGCGCCAGAAAGCCTAGTCTTTCGGTACTCTTCAACTATAGCCATTGAAGCACAAACTCCTCACTCCGCCCACGGGCGCGCGCCCGAGTCCCCCGGGGGGCAGATCGGGCGCGCGCCCGATTCGGGGATCCGCGTTGGATCGACTTGTGATCCGATGGGGAACGTGCTATGCTGTAGGTCGGTTCCGCCGAGATCCACTCGGAAGCCGAGTGGGAGCCGAGTGGGAGCCTAGTACGTATGGGACAAGGAGTGACAGACCCCGTGAAGAAGCTGAGCCTTCTGCTGGCCCTCGTCGTCGCCGGCGCGCTGGTGCTGGCCGGCTGCGGCGGCAAGAGCAGCGGCGGTGGCGGCGGCGAGGTTGTGGACCTGGGCACCATCGAGCTGAAGGACTACGAGTTCGTGCCCAACCAGCTGGACCTGAAGGCCGGCGTGACCTACAAGGTGACCCTGAAGAACACCGGCACCCAGGTCCACGACTTCACCATCGAGGGGACCAACTACTCCAAGGTGGTCCAGCCCGGCGCGACGGAGACCCTCGAGTTCAAGCTTGACAAGCCCGGCACATACACCATCGTCTGCGTGCAGCCTGGCCACAAGGACCTCGGCATGTACTTCACCACCGAGGTGAAGTAGCCCGCCGCGGGCAGCGCCAGGCCCGGAGCCGTGCCGGACAAGGCGAGCGGGCAGCGAAAAAGGCGAGCAGGTACCGCCGCGGCACCTGCTCGCCGATTTTTTCTTCCTCAGGCCTCCACCTCGAGGATGCGGTAGCGGAGCGTCCCCACGGGCACCTCGACCTCGACCTCGTCCCCGACGGCCCGGCCCAGGAGCGCCCGGCCCACCGGGGACTCGTCGGAGATCCGGTTCTCCGCCGGGTTGGCCTCCAGGGTGCCCACGATCCAGTACTCCTCGACCTCCTGGGTCTCCAGGTCCAGGAGCCGCACCCGGCAGCCGAGGGTGACCACGCCGGGGGGTCCCCCGCCCACCTCCAGGACCTGGGCGTTCCGCAGCATCTTCTCGAGGGTCAGGATCCGGCCTTCCACAAAGGCCTGCTCGTTCTTGGCGTCTTCGTACTCGGAGTTCTCGGCGATGTCGCCGTTCTCCCGGGCCTGCTTGATCCGGGCCGCGACCTCCTTGCGCCGGATGCTCCGGAGGTACTCCAGTTCCTCCTCCAGCCGCCGGAGGCCTTCCCGGGACAGAAATACCGCCTTTTCCGACACCCGGCTCGCACTCCTTTACACCCAGGTCACAGAGGACGGGGGGTTCCTGACGGGATCGCCTTATTATATAGAGCCCGGGGAGAATCGTCAATCACCCCCCGGGCCTATCCACCTGCCGATTCGCAAGCCCCGCCGCCCCGCCCCTCGGGAAAGCCGGGGCCGGGAGGCTACCCCACCCGGACCTGGGCCTCGGGCCGCTCCGCTTCCAGCCGCTCCCCTTCAGGCCGCTCCCCCCGCCGGAGGGCCGCCCGGCGCCGGATCGCCTCGATGGTGGCGTCGTCCAGGGCCCGGTGGAAGCTGCGGATCCCCGCCAGGGTGAAGCCGTGCTTCCGGGCGAGGCAGACGATCTCGTCGATCTGGTCCACCGAAAGGTCCCGGCCGAGGGTGAAGTGCTCGAACCGCCCCTCGAGGGCCAGGAGCATCGTCTCCGCCAGGCAGGCCGGCGCCGTCCCCGGCGGAAAGCCGTCCCCCTCCAGCCCGGTCTTCCCCGGCACCTGGATGAGGCCGCCGTCCACCACCAGCAC
>QGUP01000149.1 GCA_003242505.1 Bacillota bacterium | reverse complement strand
CCGTAGGCCATGGCCGCCACCGCCTGGGCCCCGCCCACCTTGAAGATCCGGTCCACCCCGGCAATCCGGGCCGCGGCCAGCATCGCCGGGTGGAGCCGGCCGTCCCGCCCCGGCGGGGTGCAGAGGATCACTTCCGGCACCCCCGCCACCCGGGCGGGGATCGCGGTCATCAGCAGGCAGGAGTAGAGGGGCGCCTGGCCGCCGGGGACGTAGATCCCCGCCCGGTCCACCGGGGTCACCTTCTGCCCCAGGATCGACCCGTCGGGCCGGGTGATGAACCAGGACCGGGGCACCTGGGCCCGGTGGAACTCGGCGATGTTCCGGGCGGCGGCCTCCAGGGCCCGGCGGAGCTCCGGCTCCACCCGGGCCTCCCCCTCCGCCCACTCCTCCGGCGTCACCTCCAGGCCCACCGGCCGCAGGTCCACCCCGTCGAACCGGGCGGTCAGGTCGTAGAGGGCCTCGTCCCCCCGGCACCGGACCTCCGCCAGGATGGCCCGGACCTGGGCCTCGACCTCCGGGTAGAACTCGGCCCGCCGGGCCTGAAGGGCCGCCAGGTATTCCGCCGGGTCACGGCGCTGCAGCAGCATGCCGGGTCGCCTCCTTCGTCGCCTCCTTGAGGGCCTGCACGACGGGCGCCAGCCGGTCGCCCTTCAGCCGGTACGAAGCCCGGTTGGCGATCAGCCGGGCGGTGGACTCGGCGATGGTCGCCAGGGGGACCAGGCCGTTCTCCCGGAGGGTCCGCCCGGTCTCGACGATGTCGACGATAAGGTCCGCCAGCCCCACCTGGGGGGCCACCTCCACCGAGCCGGCCAGGGGGATCACCTCCACCGGCAGCCCCCTGGACCGGAAGTACGCCTCCGCCACCCGGGGAAACTTGGTGGCCACCCGCCGGTGGACGCCGCCGTCCAGCAGCCGGTCCGGGTCGGCCCCGGCGGGGCCCGCCACCACCAGCCGACAACGGAGATAGCCGAGGTCCAGCAGCTCATAGACCAGGGGCCGGGCCTCCAGCAGCACGTCCTTGCCCACGATGCCGAGGTCCGCCGCCCCGTGCTCGACGTAGGTCGGGACGTCCGCCGGCCGGGCCAGGACGTACCGGAGGCCCAGGTCCGGGTCGACGGTGACCAGGCTGCGCTCCGCCTCCCGCAGCCGGGGCGAGGCCAGCCCCGCCCGCTCCAGGAGCGCCACCGTGGGCGCCAGGGGCCGGCCCTTGGGCAGGGCCAGGGTGAGAAGCTCCATGGCGACGACCGACCTTCCCTTTGGCAGTGTCCTGATGTGCCTTGCTGCGTGCGGCTCCCGGGCTGGCCCCTGGACGGCGCCGGCCCGGCCGGAAACCACCCTAGTGGATGGAGATCACCCCGGGGGGCCGGGGCCGGGTCCGGAGAGCCACCCGCCCCCGGCCCCGGCCGCCGGCGGAGACGGTCCGGACCTCCCGGATCCGCCGGGCCTTTACGTAGGCGGCCCGCTCCTCCGGAGTGCGGCGCTCCAGTTCCACCTCCACCGCCAGCCCCGCCCGGCGGAGCTGCCGGGCCTCGGCCAGGGCCAGTCCCTCCGCCCCGGGCTCGGGCACCAGCAGGAGGTCCAGGGCCGGCTCCGCCGGGGGCTGCCCCTGCCGGCCGAGGGCCGTCAGCACCCGGTCCAGGTCCAGGGCAAAGCCGACGGCCGGAATCGGCTGCCCGTCCCCGGCAAAGGCGGCCAGCAGCCCGTCGTACCGACCGCCGCCGAGGACCGGCGCCCCCACCCCGGGGGCGTAGCCCTCAAAGACCACGCCGGTGTAGTACCCGAAGGACCGGACCAGGGCCAGGTCCAGGGCCACCCGGTCGGCCACCCCGTACGCCTCCAGAAGGGCAAAGGCCGCCTGGAGTTCCCCGAGGGCCCGGGCGATCCGGGGGTTGGCCAGGTGGCCGAACCGGGCCGCCGCCTCCTGGGCGCTGCCCCGGAACGCCGCCACCGCCAGGAGGAGCTCCGCCCCCGGCGCCTCCCGGGCCACGGCCTCGAAGGCCACCAGGTCCCGGGCAGCGAGGGCCTCCCGGATCCCTGCGGCCTGGGCCGGGGTCACCCCCGCCTCCTCCAGCACCCCCTCGAGAAAGGCCACGTGGCCGACGCTCACCTGGAAGCCCTCCAGCCCGGCCTCGGCCAGGGCCTCACAGGCCAGGGCGATCAGTTCCGCATCCGCCGGACCGCCCGCCAGGCCCACCTGTTCCACCCCGGACTGCCAGATCTCGTGGAGCGCTCCGGCCCGCTCCTCCCGGCGCCGGAAGACCGGCCCCCAGTAGCTGAGCCGCAGGGGCAGCGGCTCCCCGGCCAGCCGGGTGGCCGCCAGCCGGGCGACGGCGGCGGTCATGTCCGGCCGGAGGGCCAGGGTCCGCCCTCGGCGGTCGAAGAAGCGGTAGCAGTCCTCCGGCCGGCTCCCCTCCCCGGCCGCCACCGTCTCCAGGAACTCGAAGGCAGGGGTCACCACCTCCCGGTAGCCCCAGCGCCGGAACAGATCCAGCAGCCGGCCGGTCACCTCCCGGAGCCGGTAGGCCTCCCCGGGCAACCGGTCCCGCACTCCCTCCGGCACCTGCTGCCGGAGCAGCGCCAGCCCCTCGCCGGTCATGGGAACGCCTCCCCTCCTCCACAGCCCTGCTGACCAGCCCGCAACGGAACGGCCCGACCCGGTCCGGCTTCCCGGCCGGGCCGCCCTTTCACCTTTGCCGGCCGGGCCGCCCTCTGCCCGTTCCCGCCTTCACCTTTTCCCCTGCCCTGTCTTCATCTGGGCACCACGTTAAAGTGCTACTGTGTGAAAGGGACAGGGGCGGAATCCGAGACAGCCTCACCAGGAGGGGGGCGGCATTCGAGGCAGCCCGGCTCGCAGGGGGGCCGGAAGCCGAGAGGGCCCTGCCGCCTGGGGGCGGGGAACCCCCGGCAACCGAAAAGGCGCTTCCATCCCACATGGGACGAAAGCGCCTTGGCTTCCGCGGTACCACCCACCTTGGTGCGCACCTCTCAGCACGCACCCTCTCGCCAGGGCACGGCCGCCGCGGCCCATGCCCCCCTCCTCTGCTAACGGCGGAGGTCTCCGTCCACGCCTACTGGTGCCCGGCGCCGCCGGGCCGTTCGGGTGGAAGCTTCGGGGTGTGTTCACCGGGTGCCACCCACCGGCTTGCACCGCCCGCCGGCTCTCTGCAGGGCGCTGCCCGGCTACTGCTCCCCTTCATCGCCTTTTCGATATCCTTTGACGTGAGCGTATTATAGCCCCGCCCGGAAGTGGCGTCAAGGGGGGTTCGGGTGAGAACAGCTTTTCGCTGCAGAAGTTTTTGTATACACTAAAAGTGTTGGTCGAAATGGGAAGAGTCGCAAAAGCGGTCAGGAGGACCAACCAGACGGGCGGGCCAACCGCGATTTGAGTCGACAGGAGGGCGACCATGATTCGAGATCGGTTGCGCGCTGTGCCGCTGTACTACTACACAGCGGTATCGGCTGGCCTGGCGGTTCTTCTCGCCATGGTGGTCACCAGGATTTTCGCCGTTTCGCACCCCATGCGGTACCTCTTCCTGGCCTTGCTGTGCATCGGCTTTGCCCCGGGGTACCTCCGCTACAAGATGCGGATCGTGGGAAAGGCGGGCGAGGGCCGCGCGGGCTGGCGGCGATACGCCCCGGTCCTCGTCCTGGTGGGGGCATACCTGGCCATTCGCTACCTGGTCCGGAACACGGTCCGGCACCAGTTGTCCGGCGACGAATACGGGATCGCCATGGGCTTCTTCATCCTCGGCCTGTTCTCCGCCTACTACGTGCCGTACACCCTCCACTTGTGGAGGAACCGGCCCGGGCGCCAGGGTCCGCCCGGGCCGACCCCAGGCTAGGCCCAGAGGACAGGCGGCCCCGCGCCCCCCGGGCTTTCTCCCGGGCTGTCCCCCGGGCTACCGGCTCACCGGCTCCCCCCTGGCTGCGGACTCATAAGCCAGGAGGGCCACTTCCATGGCCCGCAGCCCGTCCTCGCCGGTGATGGGGGGCGTCCGGTTCTCCCGGGCACAGCGAATGAAGTCCGCCACCATCGCCTCGTCCACGTCGGCGCCGAAGCCGATCCACTGGGCCGCCTGCGCCCGGTTGTTGTAGAGGGTCAGGTTCTGACCGAAGGCGTCCACCCAGAGGGTCCCCCGGGTCCCCACGAACTCCATGGTCACGTCGCCCCAGGTGGGGTAGACCGGCGGCCGGGACCAGGAGGGGTCGAGGGTGGCGAAGATGCCCCCCTCCAGTTCCATGGTCAGGATGGCGCAGTCCTCCACCTCCAGGTCGTGGAACCGGGTGGCCATCTCCGCGTAGACCGACGTCACCTCCCGGCCCAGAAGCCACCGGATCAGGTCCACGACGTGGACGGTGTGGTCCATTACCGCACCGCCGCCGGAAAGCTCCTTCTGCACAAACCACCCGCCGGGCATCCGGCCCCGGTTGGTGGCCCGGATGGCCAGCACCTCACCGATGGCCCCCGCCTGCAGCGCTGCCCGGGCCCGGATGACCGGCGGGGCGTAGCGGCAGGGGAAGGCGGTCATGAGCTGGACTCCCGCCCCCTTCCCCGCCGCGATCATCGCCTCCCCGTCGGCCAGGGTGGTGGCCAGGGGCTTCTCGCAGAGGATGTGCTTCCCCGCCCGGGCGGCCCGGAGGGCCAGGTCCTTGTGGTGGGCGTTGGCCGCGGTGACGATAACCGCTCCGGTCTCCGGCGCCAGGGCCGCCTCCAGATCCTCAACATACGGGCAGCCAAAGCGGCGGGCCGCCTCCCGGCCCCGGTCCGGGTCCTCGTCCCAGATGCAGGCGAGTTCCGCCTCCGGGTTGCGCTTTACCGCCGCGGCGTAGCTCCAGGCGTGCATGTGGGCAAAGCTAAGGATCGCCACCCGCACGGTTCACCCCTCCCTTCCCAGGGAGACCGGCCGGCCGGTCCGGGCTGACTCCAGGGCGGCCAGGCTGATCGCCAAGGCCTTGTACGCATCCCAGGCGGTCACCACCGGCTCCTCCTCCCCCCGGATGCACCGGGCGAAGTGGCGGAGCTGGGTCGTGTACGGCGACTCCGCCAGGGGCGACTCGGGCACCTCCACCCCGGCCGGGCCGGGGCCGTGGCCGGCCTGCCGGGACCGGACCACCAGGGGCTGGGCCCTGGCGCTGTCGAACTCCAGCACCCCGGCGTCGCCAGCGATCTCAAAGGCGTACCGGAACCCCGGGTGGGCCCAGGAGCCTTCCACGTGGGCAATGGCCCCGGAGGCCAGCCGGAGGGTGACCAGGGCGTAGTCCAGCCGCTCCGGGGTCCGGCCGCTCAGGGACCTGGCGTAGACCCGCTCCACCTCCCCGAAGGTCCACCGGATCCAGTCAAAGTCGTGGATCACCAGGTCGACGAGAACCGTCCCGCCCATCTCCGGCCGGGCGTACCAGTCCGCCCAGCCTGCAGGGAAGCCGCCCATCCGGCTGGTGCGGATGACCCCCGGCCGGCCGACCTCGCCGGTGAGCACCAGTTCCCGGGCCCGGCGGTACTCCGGGAAGAACCGGACCACGTGGGCGATGTAGAGGTGGACCCCCACCGCCTGGCAGGCCTCGATCATCGCCCGGGCGTCGGCGAGGCTGAGCGCGATGGGTTTCTCGCAGATCACGTGCTTTCCGGCCCGGGCCGCGGC
>QGUP01000148.1 GCA_003242505.1 Bacillota bacterium | reverse complement strand
GGGGGCGGGGGGGGCGAGGGGCCGGCGGCCGGCGCCGCCGGCGGGGCCCCGGCCGGGGGGGGGGGCCGCGGGGGGGGGCGCGGGGGCCGCCGCCCCCGCCGCAGGCGCCGCCGGGGCCGGGGCGGGCGCGGCTGCAGGAGCAGGGGCCGCGGTCGGCGGCGCGGCCGGAGCCGCGGGCGCTGCCGCCGGAGCCGGCGCCGCCTCCGCCGGCGGCGCGGCCGGGGCCGCCGGGGCGTCACCGGGGGCGTACACCTCGTCGGGGTCGCCGATGACCGCGATGACCGCGCCAACCTGGACGATGTCCCCTTCCTTGCCGAAGAGCTTCAGGATCCTGCCGGCCCGGGGGGAGGGGATCTCCACCGCGACCTTGTCGGTCTGGACCTCCACCAGGGGCTGGTCCGCGGCGACCAGATCTCCCTCCTTCACCAGCCAGCGGACGATCTCCGCTTCATGCAAACCTTCTCCCACGTCCGGGAGCCGGAATTCCAGGGCCATTGGGCTTGCCTCCCATGGGGGCGGCGGCACGGCGCCCCCCGGCTGCTGGGGCCGGAGGCTCCGGCCGCCGCCACCCCCCGTTTTCAGTAACTGCGGACCTCGCGGATCGCCGCGAGGACCCGCTCGGCATCGGGCAGGTAGAGGTCCTCGCTCAGCAGGTAGGGCATGGGGACGTCAAAGCCCGTCACCCGAATCACCGGGGCCTCGAGGTAGAGGAGGGCCTTGTCGTTAATGAGGGCGATGATCTCCGCCGCGGCCCCGGCGGTCCGGGGAGCCTCGTTCAGCACCACCACCCGGCCGGTCTTCTGGACCGAGGCGACGATGGCCTCGACATCCAGGGGCATGAGGCTCCGGAGGTCGATGACCTCCACGTCAATGCCCTCCTGGGCGGCCTTCTCCGCGGCCTCCAGGGCCACGGGCACCATGGCGCCGTAGGTGAAGAGGCTGACGTCCCGGCCCTCCCGGGCGACCCGGGCCTTGCCGATGGGCACGGTGTAGTAGTCCTCGGGCACCTCCTCCCGGAAGGCCCGGTAGAGCCGCTTGGGCTCGAGGAAGAGCACCGGGTCCGGATCCTCAATCGCCGCCAGGAGGAGCCCCTTGGCGTCGTAGGCGGTGGAGGGGACGACGATCTTGAGGCCGGGGTTGTTCATGTACCAGGCCTCGATGGACTCGGAGTGGTGCTCCAGGGCCCGAATCCCGCCAAAGGACGGGATCCGGACCACCACCGGGGCGGTGAACCGCCCCCGGCTCCGCCACCGGATCCGGGCCAGGTGGTTGACCACGTGCTCGTGGGCCGGGGCGAGGAACCCGTCGAACTGGATCTCCGCGACGGGCCTCAGGCCGTTCACCGCCATGCCGATCGCGGTGCCGATGATCCCCGCCTCCGCCAGGGGGGTGTCGATCACCCGGTCCGGGCCGAACTCCTGGTACAGGCCGTCCGTCGCCCGGAAGACGCCGCCGTTCACCCCCACGTCCTCGCCCATCACCACCACCCGGGGGTCCCGGCGCATCGCCACCCGCAGCGCGTCGTTGATCGCCTGGACCATCGTCATCCTAGCCATGGCTCTTCACCTCGCCCTGCCGCCGGGCCAGTTCCGCCAGCAGCTTCTCCTTCTGCTCCCGGAGGTGCCAGGGCAGTTCCGCGTAGACGTAATCGAAGATGGCCGCAGGATCCGGCCGGCCCATGGCCTCGGCCTCCGCCACCGCGGCGGCCACCTGCTCCCGGGCCCAGGCCCACAGGTCCTCGTCCTCCTGCTCCGTCCAGAGCCCCCGGGCCACCAGGTACCGGCGCATCCGCTCGATGGGGTCCCGGGCCTGCCACTCCTCCACCTCTTCCTGGCTCCGGTAGCGCTTCGGGTCGTCGGAGGTGGTGTGGGGGCCGTACCGGTAGGTGAGGGCCTCGATGAGGGTCGGCCCGCCGCCGGACCGGGCCCGGTCGATGGCCTCCCGGAAGACGGAGATGACCGCGAGGACGTCCTGGCCGTCGACCCGGACGCCGGGGATGTCGTAGGCGATGGCCCGCTGGGCGATGCTCCGGCTCTTCATCTGCCGGTGCAGGGGCACGCTGATCGCGTACCGGTTGTTCTGGACAAAGATGATGGCCGGGACGTTGAAGACCGATGCGAAGTTGAGGGCCTCGTGGAAGTCGCCCTCAGAGGTGCCGCCGTCGCCCACGTAGCCGACGGCGACCGCGTCCTCACCCTTGATCTTGCTCGCCCAGGCGCAGCCCACCGCGTGGTTGAGCTGGGTCGCAATGGGAATGGAAATCGGGAAGACGTTCACCCCGTCGGGGGACCGGCTGCCCCACTCGTCCCCCATGAAGTACCGGATGATGTTCACCTCCGGGACCCCGTGGACCATCATCGCCCCGTGGTCCCGGTAGGTGGGGAAGATCCAGTCCCTGGGCTCCAGCAGGTAGGCGCTGCCCACCTGGCAGGCCTCCTGGCCGCTAAAGGGGGCAAAGGTGCCCAGCCGGCCCTGCCGCTGCAGGGTGAGGAGCCGCTGGTCATGCACCCGCAGGAAGATCATCCACCGGTAGATCTCCCGGAGCTGGTCCGGGGTCAGGTCCGGCTCCGGACCCACCGGGGTGCCGTCCACCCCCAGGACGCTCCGCACCTGGAGGTACGGCGCGAGGAGCTCTTCCTCCCTGGTCGCCACGACCTTTCCTCCCTCCGCGCCCGCCCCCGGCAGCCCGGGCCCACCGGGAGATCGGGGCGCCTCTGTTGCATTTCACAGTCTGTATCCTACATTTTATAGCCGTCCCCTTGACAAAACAAGGGCGTGCACCTTTAGTAGCATGCCCACCTTGGGAAAAAAAGAGCAGGGGCCCGGCCAGCTCGCCGCTGCGATGCCGGCCGGGCCTCCGCTCATCAGGACCAGGAAGGGCGGTCTTCCCGGAGGACCAGGCGGGCGGCCTACCCGGTCCTCTCCCGCAGGCGCTTCACCAGCACCGGATGCTGGCGCTGGAGGACGTAGACCGGGCACTCCGCCCCGTAGGGCCAGCCGCTCCGGGCGGTCAGAATCTGGTGGTCCGCCAGCAGCCCGAGCCACTCCGCCGCCGCCTCCGGGGTCTCCACCGCCCCCGCGGCGACCAGCCCCTCCTCCACCTCCGGCACCGGGACCATGTCCCGGTCGCCAAAGAGCCGGCTGAGGGCGGCGAGGACCTCGTCCCGCCGCTCCACCACCTCCTGGCAGAAGGGGTGGCTCTCCTCGAGGTAGACCCCGGTGGTGGGCCGGCTGCCAAACCGGTTCGGAATCTGCTCGATGCGGATGATCCCTTCCTCCGCGGCCATCCGGATGGCCCGCTCCATCTCCCGCCGGCCGCAGGGCAAAAGCTGCTGCCGGAGGAGCCCCATGGACATCCACTGGTACCCGGTCCGCTGCAGGTAGTGGTCCACCGCCAGGACCAGCCGGCGGAGCATGGGGGTGAGGTCCTCCCCCGGGACCACCTGCTGGACCAGGGGGTGCTCCTCGTCCAGGTAGAGCACCGGCCGGTCCCCCTGCCGGTCCTGCCGCAGGAGCTTTTCGGCGATGCAAAGCTCCACCCAGTTCTGGCGCTCGGCCTCGGCCATCCGCCCCAGCCGGTCGTCCCCGGCCAGGGACCGGAGCAGGTCGTCCCAGGGGACCCCGGCGCCGGGCGGCGCGGCCTCGAGGAGCCGGCGCATGTGCAGGACCACCCGGGCGGTGCACTGGAGGGTGGTCCGGACCGCAGGGTGATCCTTTCGCAGGAGGATGAAGGTGGTGTCGGTCCCGGGCCGCTTGGGGTTTGGCTGCTTCTTGGTATCCAGGAGGCCCGCCTCCAGGCACCGGACGATGAGCATCCGCCGCTGCTCGCTGTCCTCGCCGAAGAGGGTGCTGACCGACATCTCCTGCATCAGGGTGAGGAAGGGGACCTGCACCCAGCCCCGGGCGAGCATCACCGCCTCGGCCCGGAGGATGAGAGCCCGGACCGCCATCTCCCGGCCCGGCGGGAGCCCCGGCCCTTCCCCGGCCGGCCCGAACTCGCCGGAGGGCTCCGCCCCGGGGAGGTGGCCGTGGCGGCGGAGCATGGCCTGGACCGTCTCCACCTCGGCGACCCGGCCCACCAGCCGGGCGGAGATGGACCCCTCCACCCCCCAGAGGACCACACGCTTCTGCTCCTGCTGCAGGAGCCGGATCACGTGGACAAAGTCGCCGTCGCCGGTGACCAGGATGAAGGTCTCCGCGTCCCGGCCGGGGATCCGCAGGAACTCCTGGATGTCCAGGCTCATCACCAGGTCGGCGTTGTCCTTCCGGCCGCCTTCCACGTACTCGGGCTTGATGTCCTGGCGGTCAAAGAGGGCCATGGCCTCGGGGAAGAGGTCCCAGGGGGCGTAGGCCCGGGCAAAGACGACCTCCCCGTACCGCTGGGCCTCGTGCTTGAAAACCTCCGCCAGCACTTTATGTGGCACGTGTATATTTTGGCCCCTTAAACTTTTGAGGACGTTCTCGTAGTCGATGAAGAGTGCGCACGTTCCCACCGAATCTTACCTCCACCTAAATTGCCCACACCTTTTCTTTACCGAACACGGAAAAACGGCCCGGCCGGCTGCCGGCCCCCCGGTTGCCGGCGCCCTCCGACGGCCGGCCCTCCTCTCCCCTCCGGCCCAGTTCTGCCCTTTTGTCGTAACTATTCGATCCCGCCGGTGGATTCCCTGCCTCTGCCGCCAGAGGGGCATGGCCGCCGGCGGGGCATCGCCGCCAGAGGGGCATGGCCGGGACCAAAGCCGCAAACTCTAGAGGAGTCCGGTCCCGGCCAATGGGCCCATCCTCCGAAGGGCTCTTACGGCTGGCGACAGATTCCTACTTTCGGAGGATGCCAGTCTAGGCTCAAAGACGGCTAAATTGTACAGTGAATGAACCGTTGCGAAAGCCGGAGCGTGCCCGAGAAATGGGAACGCGGGCAACGGGACGGAGGCAACGGGGAAAAGGGACCGCAGCAAAGGGGGAGAACAGCAGATGAAGGCAGTGGTTTACCACGGTCCCGGCAAGAAGAGCTGGGAGCAGGTGCCCGACCCCACCATCGAGCAGGAGACTGACGTGATCGTCCGGGTGACCACCACCACGATTTGCGGCAGCGACCTCCACATCCTGAAGGGCGACGTCCCGGACACCCCCGAGGGGACCATCCTCGGCCATGAGGCGGTGGGGGTGATCGAGGAGGTCGGCCCCGGGGTGCGGAACTTCCGCAAGGGCGACCGGGTCCTGATCCCGGCCATCACCGCCTGCGGCCAGTGCGACGCCTGCCGGCAGGGGATGTACTCCCACTGCGTCCGGGGCGGATGGATCCTGGGCCACACCATCAACGGGGTCCAGGCCCAGTACGCCCGGATTCCCTTTGCGGACACCAGCCTCCACAAGGTCCCCGAGGAACTGAAGGATGAGGACGTTCTCTTCCTCACCGACATCCTGCCGACGGCTTACGAGTGCGGCGTCCTCAGCGGCCAGATCCAGCCCGGGGACACGGTGGCGGTGGTGGGCGTCGGCCCCGTGGGCCTGGCGGCGGTGATGCTCAGCCGGCTCTACAGCCCGTCGGTCATCGTGGCCATCGACCTGGATCCCCGGCGGCTCGAGCGGGCCAAGCGGCTCGGCGCCGACGTCACCGTCCGGGCGGGCCAGGAGGACCCGGTAG
>QGUP01000599.1 GCA_003242505.1 Bacillota bacterium | reverse complement strand
CCATCGGCGGAAGGGTTGGGTCATGGTGATCTGCGAGAACCCCAAGCCCAAGCAGCGGCAGGGTTAAGCCCCATATCCGGTGTTGTTTCCGGTCCGTGAGCCACCGCGGGAACGCGGGCGCGGCTGACCGCCCGGAGCCCCTCTCCTCCGGGCGGGCCTGCTACCGGCCTGGGGCTCTCGGGCCTCTGTCCCTGTGCCCGCAGGTATCTGCTGCCACAAGATGTGGCAACCTTTCCAGAGGGGGTTTTGTCTCAGTATGGCGCGTATCGCTGGGGTTGACCTGCCCCGTGACAAGCGAATCGAAGCCGCGCTGCCGTACATCTACGGCATCGGCTGGAGCCGCTCCCGGGAGATCCTGAAGGCCACGGGCATCAACCCGGACACCCGGGTGCGGGATCTGACCGAGGACGAGGTGGCCCGGCTCCGGGAGTACATCGAGAAGAATTACAAGGTCGAGGGTGAGCTCCGGGCTGAGGAGCAGCAGAACATCCGGCGGCTGATCGAGATCGGCTGCTACCGCGGCCTGCGTCACCGCCGGGGCCTGCCGGTCCGGGGCCAGCGGACCAAGACCAACGCGCGCACCCGGAAGGGTCCGCGGAAGACCGTCGGCGCGCGGCGGAAGAAGTAAGGGGGGTGTCACGGTAGATGGCAAAGCGGACTTCTCGGGCGAAGCGCAAGGAGCGGCGGCATGTCGACCGTGGCATCGCCCACATCAAGTCGACCTTCAACAACACCATCGTCACCATCACCGATACGCAGGGCAACGCCCTGGCGTGGGCCTCTGGTGGCACCATCGGCTTTACCGGTTCCCGGAAGAGCACCCCCTTTGCCGCCCAGATGGCCGCTGAGTCTGCTGCCAAGCAGGCGATGGAGTACGGCGTCCGGGAAGTGGAGGTCCGGGTGAAGGGGCCGGGCGCGGGCCGGGAGGCCGCGATCCGGGCCCTGCAGGCCGCTGGCCTCGAGGTCAGCGTGATCAAGGACGTCACCCCGATTCCCCACAACGGCTGCCGTCCGCCCAAGCGGCGTCGGGTGTAAAGGAGGTGCCTGGGCAACATGGGTCGTTACATCGGTCCGGTCTGCCGGCTGTGCCGGCGGGAGGGCGTCAAGCTGTACCTCAAGGGCGCCAAGTGCTACACCGACAAGTGCCCGGTGGTCCGGCGCCCCTATCCGCCCGGGCAGCACGGTCAGAACCGGAAGAAGCTGACCGAGTACGGCATTCAGCTGCGGGAGAAGCAGAAGCTGCGCCGGTTCTACGGCGTGATGGAGCGGCAGTTCCGGCGCTACTTTGAGCAGGCGGCCCGGAAGAAGGGCGTCACCGGCGAGGCGCTGCTCCAGACCCTGGAGCGCCGGCTGGACAACGTGGTCTACCGGCTGGGCCTGGCCGCGTCCCGGAAGGAGGCCCGGCAGATCGTTCGCCACGGCCACATCGAGGTGAACGGCCGGAAGGTGGACATCCCGTCTTACCTGGTCCGGCCCGGCGATGTGGTGGCGGTGCGGGAGAACTCCCGGGAGCATCCCCGGATCAAGGAGAACCTCGAGGCGGGCGGGGCCCACACCGTGCCGGCCTTGCCGGGCTTTTGGCCCCGGGGGGAGCGGGGGCCGGTGCCGGG
>QGUP01000147.1 GCA_003242505.1 Bacillota bacterium | reverse complement strand
CTACCTCCGGCGCCTCGGCCAGTGGGACCGGCTCCGCCGGGAGGGGAGGCTCCAGCCCCTCCGGGACTGGGCCCGGGACGCCAAGGACCGGGTGCTTTCGGACCATCGCCGGCACCTGGAGCAGTTCGTCCGGGCGGTCCGGGAGCGGGGCGGCCACGTCCACCTCGCCGCCACCCCCGAAGAGGCGGTGGCCCACGTGGTGGCCATCGTCCGGCGCCACGGGGCCCGGCTGGCGGTGAAGTCCAAGTCCATGGCCACCGAGGAGATCCACCTGAACGCCGGGCTGGAAGCGGCCGGGGTGGAGGTGGTGGAGACCGACCTGGGGGAGTACATCATCCAGCTGGCCGGGGAGCGGCCGGTCCACATCGTCGGCCCGTCGATCCACTACGACCGGGAGGCGGTGGCCCGGCTCTTCAGCCGGCACCTGGGCGAGCCGATGCCTCCGGATCCCGAGGCCCTCACCCAGGTGGCCCGCCGGGTGCTGCGGGAGAAGTTCCTGGCCGCCGACATCGGCATCACCGGAGCCAACTTCGGGGTGGCGGAGACCGGCACCGTGGTCCTGGTGACCAACGAGGGGAACGGCCGGATGGTCACCACCCTGCCCCGGGTGTTGATCACGGTCATGGGGCTCGAGAAGCTCGTGGCGACCTGGGCGGACCTCGAGCCCCTCCTCACCCTCCTGCCCCGGAGCGCCACCGGCCAGACCCTCACCAGCTACGTCACCGCGATCACCGGGCCCCGCCGGCCGGGGGAGGCGGACGGCCCGGAGGAATTCCACGTGGTGATCCTGGATGCCGGCCGGTCCCGGCTCCTCGGCACCCCCTTCCAGCCGGCCCTCCGGTGCCTCCGGTGCGGGGCCTGCCTCGACGCCTGCCCGGTCTTCCGGCAGGTGGGGGGCCACGCCTACCTGCCCCCGTACAGCGGTCCCATCGGCGTGGTGATCACCCCGCTCCTGAAGGGCATGGCGGCCGCGGGGGAGGTGCTGGACCTCTGCAGCCTCTGCGGCGCGTGCACCGAGGCCTGCCCGGTGCAGATTCCCCTGCACCGGTTCATCCTGGACCTCCGGCATGAGCGGGCGAAGTCGCCCCGGGGCTCCCGCTGGGAGCGGCTCCTCTTCCGGCTCTGGGCCTGGGCCTGGCGGACCCCGGGCCGGTACCGGTGGACCGTCCGGCTCCTCCGGGCCCTCGCCCGCCCCTTTGTCCGGGACGGGCACCTCCGCTGGCTGCCGGGCCCCCTGGCCGCCTGGGGGGAGGGCCGGGCGTTCCCGGCCCCTGCGGCCCGGCCCTTCCATGAGCGGTGGGCGGACCTGGCCCGGGAGCCGGAGCCGGGGGCTGCACCATCGCCGGCAGGCTCCCCGAATGATTCCCTTGCAGGCAAGTCTCCGGCCGGGCCGGAGCGCAACACCGGGGAGGTGGCAGGCGGTGGCCGGCGCTAGACCGGGAGAAGTCCCCGGCGCCGGGGACCTGGCGGAACGGTTTGTGGCCGCCCTCTCGGAGGTCCAGGGCATCGGCCTCCGAGCCCGGGACCCGGCGGAGGCCGTCGCGGCCGTGGTCCAGGCCCTCCGGGAGCGGGGGGTGACGGAGGTGGTGGCCGCGGCCGACCCGATCCTGGGCGCCATCGGGCTGCCCGGCGCGGTCCGGGCCGCGGGCATTGCCTGGTGGGAGGCGAGTCCGGGGGTCGACCCCCAGGCCCTCCGGGCCGCGGCGGCCCGGGCCGGGGCGGGGATCACCGGGGTGGACTGGGCCCTCGCGGCCGCCGGCACCCTGGTGCTCATGAGCCGGCCGGGCCGGCCCCGGAGCCTCAGCCTCCTGCCGCCCCTCCACGTGGCGGTCATCACCGAGGACCAGCTTTTGCCGGACCTGCCGGATCTCTTCCGGCACCTGAGCCGGATGGCCGCCGCGGGGGAGATGCCCGGGAGCCTCAACCTCATCACCGGCCCCAGCCGCACCGCGGACATCGAGCACACCCTGGTCCGGCGGGTCCACGGGCCGGGGGAACTCCTCGCGGTGGTCCTGCCGGCCCGGTGAGGGCCGCGGGCCTGCCTCCGGCGGCCCCCTTCCTGCGGGCCCGTTGACCCGAAGGGGGTTACCCGTCAACCGACAACTTCGCCGCTGAAATTGGAGTTGATGATTGCCCGGAGGGCTGGTATCATCAGAGTGTAGAGAGGGGTGGGAAAAGTCCGCAGACTGGCGGCGGCGCCCATCCCGCCGCACACGGAGTCGGGGGCGGCTGCCCTCCGGAGGGCAGTCGCCGGTCAGTGGCCGCCTGGAATCGCCGAATCCCCCGGTGCCGGGGGAGCGGGGGACCCACATTATGGGGCGAATTCGGCTCCCGGGCCGAGCCGCCCAGCGCCCGACGCCCAGGCCAGCCCGGCTGGGCCCAGGGTGCCGGGATGAGGCCCGGTGCCGATAGGGCAACCTCCGGTGCCCGAGCCCGTCAGCTAACCTCGCAGGCGTTGCGGAGGAGGTCGAGGCCGCGGGTGAGGCCCCGCGGGATGCGCGGGGCTTTTTCTGTCCCCGTGGCCGGGCATCCGCCTCCCTCCCGGGAGCCCGGTCGCTGCCCGCGCCCGTGTGCAGGGGGAAAAGGGAGGGAAGTGCCATGGCGGTCGTGCGTTCCGCCCGGGGGCTGCGCCCCCACCCGTTGCGACCCGTGGAGCCCCGGACCGGCGTCGGCCCTGTTGCGGTCCTGGGGGCCGGCCACGGGGGCCTCGCCCTGGCCGGGTACCTGGCCGCCCGGGGGGTGCCGGTGCGCCTGTGGAACCGGTCGCCGACGCCCCTGGCGGCGGTGGAGGCCCAGGGCGGGATCCTGCTGGAGGTCCCGGAGGAGGACGGCCCCGTCCGGGTCCGGCCTCGCCAGGTCTCCTGCGACCTGGGAGAGGTGGTCCGGGGCGCGGAGGTGATCCTGGTGGCGGTGCCGGCCAGCGCCCACCCGGAACTGGCCCGGCGGCTGGCCAGCCATCTCCGGGACGGCCAGGCGGTGCTCTTGCTCCCCGGCCGCACCGGGGGCGCCCTGGAGTTCGCCCAGGAACTGGACGCGGCGGGGTGCACCGCCCGGGTGCTGGTGGGGGAGGCCCAGACCTTCCCCTTCGCCAGCCGGACCCTGGGGCCCGGGGTGGCGGCGATCCTGGGGGTGAAGCGGACGGTGCCCGCCGCGGCCCTGCCGGCCCGGCGGACCCCGGAACTCATCGCCCTCTTCCGGCCGCTCCTGCCGATGCTGGAGCCGGCCCCTTCGGTCCTCCACACCTCGTTGGAGAACATGGGCGCGGTGCTGCATCCGGCCATCACCCTGCTGAACGCCGGTCGGATCGAAGCCGGGCCCGGCTTCCGGTTTTACGCCGAGGGGGTCACCTCCGGGGTCGCCCGGGCCGTGGCCGCAGTCGACGGCGAGCGGCTGGCGGTGGCCCGGGCCTTCGGGGTCCCGGTCCGCTCCCTGCTGGAGTGGCTGCAGGATGCCTACGGCGGGGCTCCCTCCGGCCCGTTGGGCCAGGAGCCGGCTAGCGGGCCGGCGGAGGCCTGGGGACCCGAGGGAGAAGCCGCGGCCATCCAGGCCGCGCTGACCCGCAACCCCGCCTACACGGACCTCTTCGCTCCCCGGAGCCTGGACCACCGGTACCTCTGGGAGGACGTCCCCACGGGGCTCGTCCCCTTCGCAGCCCTGGGCGAGGCAGCCGGGGTGGAGACCCCGGTCATCTCCGGGCTGGTCCACCTCGCCGGCAGCCTCCACGGCCGGGACTACGCAGCCCAGGGCCGGACCCTCGCCCGGATGGGGCTGAGCGGCCTCGGGCCCGACGAGATCCTGACCTTTGTGATGGAGGGGAGTGTGGCCGGTTGCGCGACCGCCTGATCCTGGGTGCGGCCATCGGGGACTGCGTCCACGTGGCCGGTGTGGTGAACTTCCTCCGGCTGGCCGAGGAGGTTGGCTTCCAGACGGTGATGCTGGGGCCGGCGGTGCCGGTGGCGGACCTGATCGCGGCCATCGGCCGGTATGACCCCCGGGTGGTGGCCGTGGGCTACCGGCTCACCCCCGGGGCGGCCCGGGGAGTCCTGGCGGAGCTGAAGGCCGCCCTGGCGGCCCGGGGAGAGCTGGACCCTGCCACCGGCCTCGGCCGGCGGGTCTGGCTCTTCGGGGGCACGGGCCCCACCGCGGCCGCGGCCCGGGAGGCGGGCTTCTTCCACCACGTCTTCGAGAGCGCCGACGGCCCCCGGGAGGCCCTGGCCTGCCTCCGGCGGCTGGCCGGCGGCGAGGGGGAGGAGGCGGACCGGGCGGCGGGGATCCCGCCCCAGACCCTGGTGGAGCGGATCCTCTGGAAGGCGCCGTACCCGCTCCTCCGGCACCACTACGGCCGGCCCACCGTGGCCGAGACCGTGGCCGGGGTGGTGGAGATCGCCCGGTCCGGGGTGCTGGACGTCATCTCCCTGGGCCCCGACCAGAACGCCCAGGAGCACTTCTTCCGGCCCGAGGAGATGGACCCGGCCCAGGACGGGGCCGGCGGCGTGCCGGTCCGGACCCGGGAAGACCTGGAGCAGATCTACGCCCACAGCCGGCTGGGGAACTACCCCCTCATGCGGTGCTACAGCGGCACCCGGGACCGGCTGAAGTGGGCTGAGCTTCTCGTCGAGACCATCCGGAACGCCTGGCTGGCCACCCCCCTCTTCTGGTACAGCCAGCTGGACAACCGCAGCCGGGTGCCCCTCCGGGAGTCGATACCCGAGGCCCAGCAGGTGATGGCCTGGCACGCGGAGCGGGGGATCCCGGTGGAGATGAACGAGTCCCACCACTGGAGCCTCCGGGACGCCCCGGACGTGGTGGCGGTGGTCGCGGCTTACCTGGCGGCTTACAACGCCCGGGCCGCGGGGGTGCGGGACTACGTCCAGCAGCTGATGTTCAACAACCCCCCCGGCACCTCTCCGGCCATGGACCTCGCCAAGATGCTCGCCAAGCTGGAACTGGTGGAGTCCCTGGCCGGGCCGGATTTCCGGGTCTGGCGGGAGACCCGGGGAGGTCTCACCTCCTTCCCCGCCGACCTGGACGTGGCCCGGGGGCACCTGGCGGCCACCACCTTCCTGCAGATGCAGCTCCGGCCCCACATCGTCCACGTGGTGGCGGCGGTGGAGGCCCACCACGCCGCCACCCACGAGGATGTCATCGAGAACTGCAAGATCGCCGACGGGGCCATCCGCCTGGCCCTCCTGGGGCTGCCCGACCTGACCCGGGACCCGGTGGTCCAGGAGCGGAAGCGGCAGCTGCTGGAGGAGGCGAGGGTGCTCCTGGCCGCGGTCCGGCGCATCGCCCCGCCGGGAACCCCTGACCCCTACACCGACCCCGAGACCCTGGCCCGGGCGGTGGAGATGGGACTCCTGGACGCCCCGCACCTCCGGGGCAACCCCGCGGCCTGCGGGCGGATCGTCACCCGGATGGTGGACGGCGCCTGCGTGGCGGTGGACCCGGCGACCGGCCGGCCGCTTCCGGAAGAGGAGCGGGTCGCCCGGATCCTCCGGGAGCACGGCTACCCGCCGGTCTCCGACAGCGCGCCGGTGGAGGTGGGGGTCTGATGGGCGGCATCGCCGGGGCCGTGGTGGGGGGGGCCGGGGGGGCGCGGCCGGGCGGGTCCTCCGTCGGCCCTTTCCTGCACGCCTGTCTTTTTTAAAATT
>QGUP01000146.1 GCA_003242505.1 Bacillota bacterium | reverse complement strand
GCCCTGGTGAGCTACGGCGAGGTCGACTACTACGGCCAGCTCATCGACCCCCCGCTGACGGTGGCCCGGCAGCGTCCGGAGGTGATGGGCGCCCGGGCTGGCGAACTGCTCCTGGCCCGCCTACGGGGAAAGGCCCGCACCGCCGCCGAGAGGCGGTCCGAGGTGCTGCCCATCGAACTGGTGGTGCGGGAGTCTTGCGGGATAAGGAGGCGGAGCGTCTGGTGACAACCCAGAGACCGACAGCGGCTTCTGCGCAGTCGACTCCGGGTGCAGAGATGGCGGCAGTGACCGGCTTTATGCTTTCCCTCAGTGGTATCTGGGAGTTCTGGCCCATCACGCCGGAAGAGGAAGCCGCTGGGGCCGAGCCCTGGTGGCCGGAGTTCGCCGGGGGCCGCTGGCAGCCCATCCGGGTGCCGGGCCACTGGCAGGCCCAGGGGGTGGACCACGCCGGCACCGCCTGGTACCGGCGGCGCTTTGTCCCACCGCCCCTGCCGGCGGACCGGGTGCCCTATCTGGAGTTCGACGGGGTCGACTACCGGGCCGAGGTCTGGCTCAATGGCCACTACCTGGGCACCCATGAAGGGGAGGCCGAGCCCTTTGCCTTCCGGGTGGCCCGGGCGCTCCGGCCCGGGGAGGAGAACCTGCTGGTGGTGCGGGTTGAGGCCCCCCTCGATCCCCGGCCGGAGCACAAGCGGATCGCCAAGGGCGGCACCTACCACTGGGACTGCTTGCCGGTGGAGCAGCGCCCCCTCCTGGACTGCCCGGAGGTGCCCTCCAGCGCCAACCCCCAGTATCCCCGGCCTGTCACCAACCCCGGCGGCATCTGGCGGGAGGTGCGGCTCCACTACCGGCCCCCGGTCCACATCCTCCGGGTCGATGTCCAGACCTGGCTGGGCCCGGACCACGAGGCCGCAGACGTGGTGGTCGCCATCCAGGTGGCAAACGAAGGCCCCCGGCCCCGGCGGGCGGCCGCGGTCCTCAGCCTGCAGCCGGACAACTTCGTGGGCGACGGGATCGCCGCCCCTCCGGCGGTGGTGACCCTGCCGCCGGGCCTCTCCACCCACACCCTGGCCCTCAAGGTTGAGTGGCCGGCCCTGTGGTGGACCTGGGACCGGGGCTACCCGCACCTCTACCGGTTGGCCGTGGAGCTCCAGCCGGTGGAGCCGGCCGAGGGGTTCTGGGCGCCGGTCCGGGCCGAGCGCCGGATCGGGATCCGCTCCTTCCACAAGGACCCGGAGTGGGGGCTCTACCTCAACGGACAGCGGATCTTCGCCCGGGGGACCAACTACCTCTCCGCCCACTTCCTGTCCGCGGTGGGCCCCGAAGAGCGCCGCCGGGACGTGGCGCTGATGCGGGAAGCCAACATGAACATGGTCCGGGTCTTCTCCCACGTGGAGCCCCCGGAGTTCTACGACGCCTGCGATGAACTGGGCATCCTGGTCTGGCAGGATCTGCCCTTCCAGTGGGGCTACGAGAGCACCCCGGAGTTCATCGCCCGGGCGGTGGCGGTGGCCCGGGGGGTGGTGGAGCAGCTCCGGAACCATCCCTCGGTGGTCCTGTGGTGCCTCCACTCCGAGTCGCGGCTGCACGACTACAACAAGCTGGACGAAGCCCTCTGGCACGCGGTGGCGGCGATGGATCCCACCCGACCGATCGTCAAGGATTCGGTGCTCGCCCACCCCGGGGATCCGCCGGCGTACTTCAGGACCCTCGAGGACCTTGACCGGTTCACCCGCCAGCACTTCAGCGTGCTGTGGAACGGATGGTACTGGGGCGCCCTCGACGATGTGGAGGCCTACCGCCCCTACTTTGTCACCGAGTGCGGCACCCAGTCCCTGCCCGGAGTAGAGACCCTTCGGGAGATGCTGAGCCCCGACGAGCTATGGCCGCCGGACTGGGAGGCCTGGCGCCGCCGGGGGTTCCAGCCCAACATCTACCGGCGGTGGTTCCCCCGGGAGGCCCCCTCCCTGGAGGCGATGGTGGCGGAGAGCCAGGAGTACCAGGCCCGGTTCTACCGCCGGGTCATCGAGTCCCTCCGCCGGCGGAAGTACCAGCCCACCAGCGGCGTGCTCCAGTTCCACTTTGTCGACACCTGGCCGGCCATCACCTGGTCGATCCTGGACCACAAGCGCCGGCCCAAGGCGGCCTTCGCGGCCATCCGGGCGGCCTTTGCCCCGGTGCTCCTGACCTTCACCCTGGAGCCGGTGGGCGACCAGGGCCCGGGGACAGGGACGGCCGACCCGCTCTCCGCCGGCCCGGCGGCTTACACCCTCGCCGCCTGGGTGGTGAACGACACCGCGGCCCCGGTGGCGGCGGCCGCCCTGTCCGTCACTGCCACCGACGCCACCGGCCGGGTGGTGCTGGAGGAGCGCCGGCCCGTTCAGCCCGTGGACACCGACGCCAGTCAGGTGGTGGCCCGGTGGCACCTCCCCGGCGTGCGGCCGCCCCTTACGGTGCGGGCGGCGCTCGTGGACCGGGAGGGCCGCCCCCTCGCCACAGCAGAGGCCGAGGTGACCCCGCCGGCGCCCCCCACAGGAGAGATCCCGTCGATGCTGTGAGGGTGGGCAGCCATCTTCGCCCGGCGCCCACCTTCACCAGGTAGCCACCTTCGCCAGGCAGCCATCTTCACCAGGTGCGGAGGAATCACCCGTGACGGTGTGCTTTCCCGCCGACTTCCTGTGGGGAGCGGCCACCTCGGCCTACCAGATCGAGGGGGCGGTCCGGGCCGACGGCCGGGGCGAGTCCATCTGGGACCGGTTCAGCCACACCCCCGGCAAGACCTTCCAGGGGCATACCGGCGACGTCGCCTGCGACCACTACCACCGGTACCGGGAGGACGTCGCCCTGATGCTGCAGCTCGGCCTCCGGGCGTACCGGTTCTCCATCGCTTGGCCCCGGGTCTTCCCGGTGGGGGATGGGGCGCCCAACCCCAGAAGGGTGGACTTCTACCGGCGGCTCGTCGCTGAGCTGCGGGAGGCCGGCATCATCCCCAAGGCCAGTTTCCACTGGTACCGGGAGGTCATCGAGACCGGCGAGGTGCAGTGATGGTGCGAGGCCCTGCCCAGGCCTGGGCAGGGCCTCGGAACCCTCGGGCTGACCCCGGCGCGGCGCCAGCCCCGGGCGGTGCCCCTGGAACTCCCCCCGATTTCGCATCTGTCTGCATGCATGTAAATGCAAAGGTCCTGCAACCGGTGGCACGGTCCCGGTGTGGTGCCGGCGGTCCCGGTGTGCCGCTTCGGGTCGGAGAACGCCGCCGCCGGTCCGGCCGCGCCGCCCCCGATCCGGGTGCCCTCGCCTCCCGTCCCGACGCGCCGCCCCCGCTCTGTTGCCGCCCGCTGCCGGGTCCCCTTCGGCCTGCCCATCCCTGGCACCGAACTTGCTTGGGTTCCCTGGGCTGGACGGAGGCGAACAGGGCTGGGGGAGGGGGACCCGCCGTGGACATCTTCGAGCGGATGGCGGCGTACGGCCACGAGCAGGTCATCTTCTGCTACGACCGGGCCACGGGGCTGAGGGCCATCATCGCCATCCACGACACCACCCTGGGGCCGGCCCTCGGCGGCACCCGGATGATGGCCTACGGGAGCGAGGAGGAGGCCCTGGAAGATGCCCTCCGGCTCTCCCGGGGGATGACCTACAAGGCCGCGGCCGCGGGGCTGGACCACGGCGGCGGCAAGGCGGTGATCTGGGGCGATCCCCGCACCGACAAGACCGAGGAGCGGTTCCGGGCCTTCGGCCGGATGGTTCAGACCCTGGGGGGCCGGTTCATCACCGGCACGGACCTTGGCACCACCAAGGAAGACTTTGTCTGGTCCCGGGCGGAGACCCCCTACCTGGTGGCCCTGCCGGAGGAACATGGCGGCAGCGGCGACTCGGGGGTGGTCACCGCCTTCGGCGTGTATCAGGGGATGCTGGCCGCCGCGGCGGAGGTCTGGGGCGAGCCGAGCCTCCGGGGCCGGCACGTCGCGGTCCAGGGCCTGGGCAAGGTCGGCGCCCGGCTGGTCGACCACCTGGTGGAAGCCGGGGCCCGGGTGACGGTCACGGACATCGCCCCGGAGAGCGTGGCCCGGGTCCGGGAGCGCCACCCCCAGGTGGAAGCGGTGCCGCCGGAGGCCATCTACGACGTGCCCGCGGACATCTTCTCCCCCAACGCCCTGGGGGGCGTCCTGAACGACGAGACCATCCCCCGGCTCCGGTGCCGGATCGTCGCCGGGGCGGCCAACAACCAGCTGGCCGCGCCCCGCCACGGCCGGATGTTGATGGAGCGGGGCATCCTTTACGCCCCGGACTTTGTCATCAACTCCGGGGGCCTCATTCAGGTCGCGGACGAACTCCTGGGGTATAATCGTGAACGGGCGCTGCGGAAAGCCGCGGCCATCTACGACCGGCTGCGGGCGATCTTCGCGATCAGCCGCCGGGAGGGGATTCCGACCCAGGAGGCCGCTGAACGGCTGGCGGAGGAGCGGATCCGCCGGATTGCCGCCCTCCGCCGGATCTACACCCCGGGCTGAGACCCCGGAGGGGGCGCCGCCCGGGCCCAGGGACCAGCCAACGCCCCTCCTCCCAGGTGCCCCGGCCGGTTGGATCGGCATGGCAGCGACGGACGCAGCACAAGACCCACCCAGTCATCCAGAAGGCGAGGGGAACGGAACATGAAGAGCTTTGCAGAGATCCTGGCAGCCGCCCGGGCCCGGGGGCCCAAGCGGGTGGCGGTGGCCGCGGCGGCGGACCATGCGGTGCTGGAGGCCATCGCCCTGGCCGACCGGGAAGGGCTCTGCCAGGCGGTGCTGTTCGGGGACAGCGAGGAGATCCGCCGGTTGGCCCCGGCGGTGGGCCTCGACCTGAGCCGGCATGAGGTGGTCCACGTCACCGACAAGGCCGAGGCCGCGGCTCAGGCGGTGGCCCGGGTCCGGGCCGGGGGCGCGGAGGTCCTCATGAAGGGGATGCTGGACACCGCCACCCTGCTCCGGGCGGTGCTGAACCGGGAGACCGGCCTGCGGACCGGCCGGCGGCTCACCCACACCTTCGTCCTGGAGGTGCCGGCGCTGGGCCGGCTGCTCCTGATCAGCGACGCGGCCTTCAACGTCGCCCCGGACCTCGCGGGCAAGGCGGCCATCCTCAGCAACGCGGTCTCCCTGGCCCACGCCCTGGGCATCGAGGAGCCGAAGGTGGCGGTGCTGGCGGCGGTGGAGGTGGTCAACCCCGACATGCCCGCGACCACCGATGCCGCGGCCCTGAAGGAGATGGGCGCCCGGGGCGAGTTCGGCCGGTGCCTGGTGGACGGGCCCCTGGCCATGGACCTGGCGGTCTCCCCGGAGGCGGCCCGGCACAAGGGGGTCGGGGGACCGGTGGCCGGCCACGCGGACATCCTGATTGTGCCCGACATTGAGGCCGGCAACATCCTGTATAAGGGGCTGGTTTACCTCGCCGGCGCCAAGGTGGGCGGGGTAGTCCTGGGCGCGGCGGCCCCGGTGGTGCTGGTCTCCCGGGCGGACAGCCCGGAGAGCAAGCTCAACGCCATCGCCCTGAGCCTCCTCGTGTAGGTCCTCCCGGCGGCTGCCGCTGGACTTGGAACAGGAGGGATCCCGGTGGGTGTCTTTGAGCTCATGGGGAAACACGGTCACGAGCAGGTGGTCTTCTGCTACGACCGGGACAGCGGCCTCAAGGCGA
>QGUP01000145.1 GCA_003242505.1 Bacillota bacterium | reverse complement strand
CCGGGCAAAGTCCTCACCCGTGCGGTAGAGGTACTGTTTGTTCACCCACAACATGTGGTCCGTGGACCGCTGGCGCGCTTCGGCAACGCTCAACCCCTGGACGAGCACCTCATACGCATGACCGTTGTTGGCCTTGTCGCGGGCAAACTCCCGGTACTGCGGTGGAATGTTGGACAGAATCACGTCGGCGAACTCGGTGTCCTGCCACGGTTTCCCGTTGATCAGGACAACCTCTACCTCTGGATACTGTTGAGCCAATTGCTCGAGACCGGCAATAAAGTGGAGCTTCTGGAACTCGGCAAGAACTGCATGATAATCAAAGCTCTGGTACACAGGGTTCATGAGCGTGTGGCCCGTTTCGTGCGTGAAGAAGTACCTTCCGTCTCGGTAGCGCACGATCTTGGTGTAGTTGGTGTAGACCCGATCGTCAAGGCGTATCTGGGTGTAATCGTTGTTGAGTTCGAAGTCCGGCGGCCATTTCGTCGGACCCGGGGCGGGAGGTGGCGGGGACAAGGTAACCGCTGTCGCCGAGGAAGCGAGAAGACCGGTGATGAGCACCAGAGCGGCCACGAGAGTGAGAATCCTGCGCCACACGGTTATCACGCCCCTTTCGTCATTTACAACGTGTCGTAAATAATGTAAGACAAGGTTTGCTCGTGTCGCAAGTTACTCATTCGCTCTGGGGCGTGCCTCCCTCCGGAGCCGGCGGGGAATTTCGCAGAAGGCTCAGGGGTGGGCCGCCAGAGGCCAGAACCATAAGCCAGAAAAAGAAAAGGAAGCCCCCGGTCGCCGACCGGGGGCTTCAAACAGGTCAGGACAGGACTTTCTGAAGGGTCCCGGTTGTCCAGAGCACGTACACGAGACCCACCAGCATCACCCAGAAGAGAACCTTCAGTGCCAGCCGGAAAAGGAAGCGCAGGATCAGCAGGATGAGCAGAAGCACCAGGAGCCCTTCGCCGATGCCGAGTTGCCCGTTCATCCGACGACTCACCCCCGATCTGTCGGCGGTACCCCCCGACTGGGGGTGCGACCTAGATCCTTCCTCTTCTCCCAGCGCCCACTCTTTCCCTGTCCATCACTTCGCCGGCCGCAGGAGCAGCCGGCGGCTGCCGGAGAGCACCGCCTCGGAGAAGAGCTGGGGGTGGTACTGCCCCTGGCGCCAGAGCTTGAACTGGTCGTCGTAGTGGGGGCTGAGGGGGTGGCCCGACTGCCCCGGGGCCACCACGTCCCAGGAGTTGCCGGCGATGTCCCCCAGGTCCACCACCTGCCGCCAGACAGGGCCAAGGGTCACGGTAAACCCCGGTCCGGTCCGTTCGTAGCCGTTGGCGTTCACCGTCACCCCGCTGCCGCCGACGGGGGCGCCGGCCACGTTGAAGATGGGCCGCAGAATCGGCACCGCCCCCAGCCGGTGCTCGAAGGGCAGCCGGTGGAGCCGGCCCCACTGCCACTTCTCCACCTTGGGCCCCAGGGTCTCGGCGAGTTCCGCCACCGCGCTCCGGAAGCTCCGGGCGGCGATGGCCGCGGCGTCTTCGACCTCGGGGGTGTTGATGTCGTCAAACCAGCCGGACTCCTTCCCCTCGCCGGCGGCCAGGATCAGCCGGTCGAAGGTGAGGACCGCGTGGGGCATCCGCCGGTAGAGGTCTTCCCCCATCTCGTCCAGGAAGGTCGCTGCCATCATGTGCCGGTACCAGGTGTGCCAGATCGCGGCGCCGACGCTCTCCGGCGTGTCATGCTGGTCCCACTGCCGGAGGGCTTCCAGAGCGGCGGCTTCCAGGGCCGTGGCCCTCTCCGCCATCCGCCCGTCCCCTTCCGACACTGGCGCCGGGGTCCGCTCCAGCCCCCGGGTGAGGAGCCGCTCCAGCACCGGCCAGAGGGTCCGGGCCTGGAGGTTGGCCACGTCGTTCTGCAGGGCCTGCATCTCCTTGACGGTCCAGTTTTCCGCTTCCCGGAGCACTTCCTCAATCCGCGCGTGCCGGTAAGGCGGGGCCCAGGCAGCGGTGAGGAAGTAGGGGTAGCTATCGTCCACCACCTTGGCGTTGGCGGTGACGATGAACCCCTCCGGCGGGTTGACCACCTCCGGCAACTCCTCCCAGGGGATGAACCCCTGCCACTCGTACTCCGAAGTCCACCCCGGCGCCGGGAAGAGGCCGTTTCCCTTGGCCCGGATGGGGATCCGGCCGTTCCCCCGGTAGGCGATGGTGCCGTCCGTCGCCGCGAAGACGAAGTTCTGGGTGGGGGTGGTGAAGTACCGGAGGGCCTCCCGGAACTCCTGCCAGTTCCGGGCGGCGTTGATCTTCAGGAAGGCGTCCAGTTCGCTCGAGGGGTCGTGGGCGGTCCACCGGAGGGCCAGGGCCGCGGTGGGCCGGTTCTGGGGGCTGCCCGCCACCGGGGTGATGATGGGGCCATGGCGGGTGATCAGCACTTCATGCCGGACGGGCTCGGCCCGGCCCTTCACCCGGATCTCCTCCACGATCACCCGGGCCGGCTCCCACTGCCCGTCGTAGAGGAACTCCCGGGGGTTGGCTGGGTTGGGCACCTCCAGGTAGAGGTCCTGGGTGTCCGGCCCGAGGTTCGTCACCCCCCAGGCGATGTGCTCGTTGTGGCCGATGACGATGCCGGGCACCCCGGGGAAGGTGACGCCGATGACGTTCAGTTCCCCGGGGATCACCAGGTGGGTCTGGTACCAGATTGCCGGCACCCCCATCCCCAGGTGGGGGTCGTTGGCCAGGAGGGGCTTGCCGCTGGCGGTGCGCCGGCCGGAGAGGACCCAGTTGTTGCTCCCGGTCCACTCGGCCACCGGCCGGGCCGCGGCCAGGAGTTCCCCGAGGGGCAGGCCGGCGCTGTACCGCATGATCACGGGCCCGGTCTCCGGGTAGGCGGGCATCAGCTCCGCCACCTTCTCCAGGCCCACCTTCTGGGCCATCTGCAGGTACCAGACCTCCGCGGACCAGTTGCCGCTCAGGTCGTAGGCCATGAGCTTGGCGATGCCGGCGGTGTCCACCGGCCGCCAGGGCTCCGGGGTGTACCCGGCCAACCGGAACTCCGGCGGCAGGTTGCCCGTACGGATCGCCTCCTCGATGTAGGCGTTTACCCCGGCGGCGTAGGCCTCCGCGACCTCCCGGGCCTCCGGGCTGAGGGCGGCCTCCATCGCCTCCGCGGCCCGCCAGAGCCCGAAGGTGCGGAGAAACTTGTCCGTCTCCACCAGCGCCTCCCCGAAGACCTCCGCCAGCCGCCCCGCCGCGGCTCGGCGGGAGACGTCCATCTGGAAGAGCCGGTCCTGGGCGGTGACGTACCCCTGGGCAAAGTAGAGGTCATGCCGGTTCCGGGCGAAGATGTGGGGCACGCCCCACCGGTCCCGGATCACCGTCACCGGCTCCCGCAGCCCCGGGACCGCCAGTTCCCCCCGGGTGACCGGCAGCCCCCGGCGGAGGTAGAGGTACCCGGCGGTGGCCCCGGTCCCGCTGACCACCAGAAGGAGCGCGCTCAGTCCGAGCAGCAGCCGCAGCCACCGGGGCCGGCGCCGGGGCACGGCCCGGTAGATCCTGCGCACCGAGGAGGGGACTCCAGACACCTTCGGCCGCTCCTTTCAGATTGGGGTTAGGACTCTGTTTGTTCTGTCAATCATAAGTATATTATCTGTCGTAACGACGAGAAATCCGGGCCTGTCAGGCAGGCTGCCATCGCCCCCCGGTGGAATGAGGAGGAGGAAGATCACCGCTGGCGGTTGGTCGCCCGGCGGGAGGGGGGAGGGTGTGCGGGAGCGGGAGGGTTCCCCTGGTAACGGTCCCCTGGTAACAGCCCTGGTAACAACAATGAAGCCTCCGGGTCCGGTATGCCCTGAGGCTTCCGGGTGCCTGCCATCGCCCCGGGGAGATGGGCCTTGTACCGCTCCCGGGCGGCTTCGGAAGGGGCCGGGCCACCGGCCGGCCCGGGGCCGGCGCCGCACCGGGAGGAGGAATGCAGGGAGCCCTTACCGAACAACGGTGATCCGTATTGCATGGGCGATGCGGGGATCCCTGTTGCATGGGCGATGCGGAGAGGGGTCCTGTGGAACTGCACAGCCCTTCCCATCACATAGACAGGTCATCGGGACAGGAGGCGTCCTTCTTGTCTATGGAACCCCAGCGGCCCCGGAGTCCCTTTGCGGAGTTCGTCGGCTGCGAACTGGTCGCGGCCGGGGGCGGCGAGGCCCGGGCCCGGATGCGCTACCGGCCGGAGCACGATAACATCCACGGGACGATCCACGGCGGCGCCATCGCCACTTTGGCGGACTTCACCCTGGGCTGGGCGGTGCGGGCTTCCCTCCCTGCCGGGACCCCGCTGGCGACGGTGGAACTGAAGATCAACTACCTGCGGCCGGCTCGGGGGGACCTGGAGGCCCGGGCCCGGGTGCTCCACCAGGGCCGCACCCTGGCGGTGGTGGAGGCAGATGTGGTGGATGCCGCCGGCGCACCGGTGGCCCGGGTGCTCTCGACCTTCGCCATCGGGACGGGCAGGCGGGAGGGCGGGGCTGCCGGCGGGCTGGAACGGCGGGAGGGCGGGGGTGCCGGCAGGCCGGAAGAGCGGGACGGCGGGGCTCCCAGCGGGCCGGACCGGACCCCCGGGCAGGAAGAGACGGCCGCCGGGGAGGAGGATGGCCATGACGGCTGACCTGCCCTCGGTGGCGCCGCCCCCGGCCGGCGGCTGGGGGCCGTGGCTCGCCGAGGTCTACCGGCGGCTCCGGGAGCGCTTTGGCCACCGGCAGTGGTGGCCCGCCCAGGACGGTCCCTTCGAGGTCATCGTCGGGGCGTACCTCACCCAGAACATCGCCTGGGTGAACGTGGAGAAGGCCATCGCCAACCTGCGGGCAGCGGGGCTCCTCACCCCGGCTGCCTTCCATGCTGCTCCGGTGGAAGAGGTGGCCGCCTGCATCCGGCCGGCGGGGTACTACCGGCAGAAGGCGGAGCGGCTGAAGATCTTCTGCGACTACCTCTTCTCCCGGTACGGGGGGAGCCTCGACGCCCTCTTCGCCCGGCCCCTCGGGGAGGTGCGGGCCGAACTCCTCGCCCTCAAGGGGGTGGGGCCGGAGACCGCGGACTCCATCCTCTGCTACGCCGGCGGCTACCCGGTGATGGTGGTGGATGCCTACACCCGCCGGCTCTTCTACCGCCTCGGCGCCTTCACCCGGGCCGATATCTCCTACGACGAGATGCAGGCCTTCTTTCACCGCCACCTGCCGGCGGACACCGGGCTCTTCAACGACTTCCATGCCCAGATTGTGACCCTGAGCAACCGGATCTGCCTGAAGCGCGGGCCCCGGTGCGGGGAGTGTCCCCTGGCGGACCTCTGTCCCCGGCAGGGGCTGGACGAGGGGGAGCGGCCGTGACCCTCTTTCTCTGGTTTGCCCTTGTGAGCGCCCTGGTGGGGTACGTGGCAGCCAGCCCCATGGCCGACCCGGCAACCGGGGCGGGCCGCGAAGCGGACCCGGCCGTCGGGGGGCGAGCCGATGCGCAGGCCGGGGTAGCCGGTGCGCCCCGGATCTCCCCCGGCCGGGGGGCGTGGCTCGGCTTTCTCGCCGGCCTGGCCGGGGACCTCCTCTGGGCGCTGCTGATGGCCGGCTGGACCGTGGCCAGCGGCCAGGGCCGCCGGGGGACCGGCGGGCTCCTGACCGCGGGCGACGCCGGGCTGGTGG
>QGUP01000598.1 GCA_003242505.1 Bacillota bacterium | reverse complement strand
GCCCACCACCACCGCCCGCTTCCCGGCGGGGTCAACCCCGATCCGCCGGAGCATAGAGGATCCCGGCGGGGGTGCAGGGGGCCAGGCACGGCTGGCCGCTCCAGAGCCGGCCGACGTTGACCGGATGGAAGCCGTCCACGTCCTTCCGGGGATCGACCTGCCCGATGATCTCCGCCTCGTCCAGATGGGGAGGCAGGGGCAACTGGACCAGAATGCCGTGGACCTCAGGGTCGGCGTTGAGCCGGTGGATGAGTTCCAGCAATTCTTCCCGGGAAGTGGTGGCCGGCAGGTGGATCCGTTCGGACCGGAACCCCAGTTCCTCGGCCACCTTCTGCTTGTTCCGGGTGTAGATGTGGGAGGCGGGGTCGTCTCCCACCAGCACCACCGTCAGCCCCGGCACCCGCCCCCGGGCCCGGAGGGCCGCCACCTCCCGGCCCACCTCCGCCCGGAGTTCCGCCGCGAGCTTCCGGCCGTCGATCACCTGCGCTGCCATCGGATCCCTTCCTCTCCGGGCCCGGCGAATCCTCTCCGACCGGGCCATCTCCCTCGGAACCATTTCGAAAGGCTGCACAGCCAGGAGGGCTGCGCGGGGAGAGAAGTGACGCCAAGAGACGTTACACAAAAAGAAGGCGGCCGCCGCAGGCCACCGCACCGGGTTGGCCAACAGTACCAGGGCGGGGTCCCGGGAATCATCCCCGAGTTCATCCCCGCTCGAGGAACGCCCGGATGAGCCGGTTGGTCTCCTCCGGTGCGTCCTGGTTGGCGTTGTGCCGGGCGCCGGGAAGCAGGTGGAACTCGACGCCCTCCTCCCGGGCCCAGGCGGTCATCGCCGCCCGGATGTTCCCCAGGCGGTCGTCCTCGCCGAGGAGGAGCAGGGTGCGGGCCGGGCGGCGGGAACACGCCCGGGCCGACGCCTCCACCAGCCACCCGAAGGGCATGAGCCGGAGCATGGGGCCCGCCAGGGCGAGGGCGGCCGCCTCCCGGGCAGTGAGCCGCTGGTTGTTCCGGGTCGCATCGATGACCACCAGGGCCTCCACCCGCTCCGGGTGGCGCAGGGCCACCTCCTGGGCGACGTTGCCGCCCATTGACTGGCCGATGAGGGTCGCCCGCTCCAGCCCCTCCCGGTCCAGCACGGCCAGCACGTCCTGCACCAGCAGGTCCGGGGAGAAGCCCGCCACGCCGGCGGACCGCCCGTGGCCCCGGGCGTCCCAGGCGTAGATGGTGTACTCCCGGTCAAAGGCCGGGTACTGTTCTGCGAACATGCGGTGGTCCAGCCCGGCGCCGTGGAGAAAGAAGAGGGGCCGGCCGGACCTGCCGTTGGTGAAGTAGTGCAGGGTGCCGCCCGGAACCGTGACGGTTCGCTCCTGCATCCGCTGCACCCCCCGGTGACGGCTGCCCGACCGGTGCGACCGGCGGTTCGCCCAGCGGAAGGGCGAGACCCTGCTCTCTACCCGCCGGCCCCTGGCGCCGGGGGGCTCGAGGCCGCCTGGGCGGCCCGCTCCTTGATCACGCTGCCGAGAATGCCGTTGACGAACCGGCCCGAATCCGCGGTGCTGTACGCCTTGGCCAGTTCCACCGCCTCGTTGGCCACCACCGGCGGGGGCACCGACGGGATGTGGAACA
>QGUP01000597.1 GCA_003242505.1 Bacillota bacterium | reverse complement strand
GGGCTATGGGCGGTCGTGGCCTGGCGTCGGACGGCTCCGGCCCCGGAGCGGATGGTTCCGGCCCGGTCCCGGCCACACCGGGCTCCTTGGCCCGGGGGTGGCTCACGGCCCCGGCCGCCGCGGCCCTGGCGAGCTACGTGACCATGGTGCTGGGCAGTTACATGAAGTCTGCGGGGGCGGGGCTGGCCTGTCCCGACTGGCCCCTCTGCCGGGGTGCGGCGATCCCCCTGGGCGGCGGGCCCCAGGTGTGGATCCACTTCGGCCACCGGCTGGCGGCGGTTGCCGCCGGGGTGCTCATCCTCACCTGCGCCCTCTCGGGGTGGCGGCGGTTCCGCCAGGGGCCGGCGCTCCGGGGGCTCGCCCTCTTGGCCCTCGGGCTCTACCTCATCCAGGTGCTTTTCGGCGCGCTGGCGGTGCGGCTGGCGCTGCCGCCGGCGGTGGTGGTGGCCCACATGGCCATCGCGGAGGCGATCCTCGGGGCGCTGGTGGTCCTGGCTACCCTGAGCCGCCAGTCTGGTCTTGGGGCTGAGGCCCTCCAAGGCGCGGCCGGCCCGGGGGTCGCCGGGAAGGCGCCCACTGGGGCCGGCACCGTCGCCATGAGGGCCGCCCCAGTCCAGGGGGAGGAGGTCCCGGCCGGGGCCCGGTCCGCCCGGGTTGGGGGTGGCCTCGGCCGGCTCCGGGAGTACTACCAGCTCACCAAGCCCCGAATTGTCCTTCTCCTGCTGGTCACCGGCTACGCGGGGATGTGGGTGGCCGCGGGCGGCCCACCGCCCTGGCGGCTCACCCTGGTGACCCTCCTGGGTCTTGCCATGGCCTGCGGCGGCGCCAACGCGGTCAACATGTGGTGGGACCGGGACATCGACGCGGTGATGGCCCGGACCCGGCGCCGGCCCCTGCCCGCGGGCCGCCTCGACCCCGACGAGGCCCTGGCTTTTGGGGTGGTCCTCGGCATCGCCGGCACGGTGACCCTGGCCGTCGGGGCCAACCTCCTGGCCGCGGCCCTGGCCCTGGCGGGCTACCTCTTCTACGTCCTGGTCTACACCATATGGCTGAAGCGCTCCACGGTCCAGAACATCGTCATCGGCGGGGCCGCGGGGGCGGTGCCGCCCCTGGTGGGCTGGGCGGCGGTGACCGGAGAGGTGGGGCTCCCGGCCCTGGTGATGTTCCTCATCGTCTTCCTCTGGACGCCGCCCCATTTCTGGGCCCTGGCCCTCTTCCGGAATGAGGACTACCGCCGGGCCGGGGTGCCGATGATGCCGGTGGTCCGGGGCGAGGTCCACACCAAGTGGCAGATCCTCTTCTACGCGGCGCTGATGGTGCCGGTCTCCCTGCTCCTCTACTGGACCGGCGTGGTCGGGCCCGTCTACCTGTGGGCGGCCCTGGTCGCCGGCGTCTGGCTGGTGGCCGGGTGCATCGCCCTCCTCCGGGAGCGGCTGCCGGCGCAGGACTGGGCGGTCCGGGTCTACGGCTGGTCGATCCTCTACCTCGGCCTGATCTTCCTGGCCATGATCCTCGATGTCCGTACGTAGGCTGATGAGGACAGGGCGGGCGCGAGGAGCCGCCCGCCGGCTCGGGCCGGCCCTGGCTCTCATCCTGCTGGTCGCCGGCCTGGGCGGCTGCGCCGG